>WTCH01000051.1 GCA_013138675.1 Woeseiaceae bacterium
CCACGAACACGCAGGCAGGCGTGATGACTAACGCAACGCAAATCGCCTTGGTGATAGTTCTCATGATCTCTCCTCGACGAGAATCGGCGTCAGTTTTGACAAATCTGCCAATGTCCGCTTTGGGTCACTAGCAGCCTCTCAGCATCATATCAGCCGAGCGGCTGCTTTCGGGGGCAAAGCAGACGCTCGCCGGCTCGTGGTTCCAAGCGCAAATGCTGAACGGCTGCTCTGACCAATAGCAGACATTCAAAGCGTGAAATAAAGAAGATCGAGCTGTCAGGGTTTGCGAAACAGCAACGTAAACCGGTCTGTGTTGCCAGTCACTGAACGTCGCCCGACCTCGAACACGAGTTCGTCATCGGCGCGATAATGCAGGTCGTTGTAGCCCACGAACTCAAAACCCGAATCCAGCATTTCCTTGATAACCATGACGGGATCAACGCGACGACGGTTCTCGTTGTTAGCCGGTTCCATATGACGTGCGGTGTGGTCGATGACGCCATACAACCCGCCCGATCTCAGTGACGCAAAAACCTGGCGGTTCATCATTTCCCTGGTGTCCACGTCAAAGTTGTGGAGGTTGCGAAACGTCACCACCATGTCGAGGTTGGAAACGCCAAACTCGAAGTCATCCATAACGTAGTGGCGACTGCCTTTGGGCCGGTGAAGATTGTCCGACGTATCCAGCACCTCCACCTGCTCGAATCCCGGCAAGGTCAGGACGTTTTCGCTGACCGTGTTCGTGCCGAGCGCGACATAGAGTTTGCCGTTGTCGGCCAGCACGGGCGCCAATACGCGTGTGTACCATCCGCCGCCGGGAACCAGCTCGAGGACACGCATGTTGTCCTTCATCCCGAAAAATTTCAGGGTATCGAGCGGGCGACGATTTCGATCCCGCATGCGGTCTTCTTCCGGGCGTGATTCGTCGGCCAGAGCAGCCTCCACTTTTGCATCAATTTCGTGTTCGGCGTGCGCGACACCAACCAGGCTCAACAAGATGATGGTCAACAATGCTTTCATGGAGAATTCCCTTTTTAGTTTCTATTAACTCTAACGGTGCACGACGTTACATCCGCGCCAGTCTGTCGCGCGGTGGCCATCAAGCGGTCAGCTTCGAAACGCAACTTGGCCGCCCAGGCTGGCGACGAAGCCAGAACAACGAGTTCTCCGTTGTCGCGAATGTTCGCCGAACGGATGCTCGCGCTTATATCATCGGGCAATGCCTGTTGCAGCTTGTGTACCAGCTCACCCATGTCTTTCGCGTGGCGTATGATGTCACCTAAACCCCCGGCATCATTGGGATTTAGCAGATTTTCGAGGCGTTTGATGGGCATAAAAATGTGACGTGGTTGGCGATTTTGGCCTATTTCCGGGGACCTGAGTCACCGTTCGGGAGCCCGCATCTTGTATTAAAAACTGACATTATGCATATTGTCGTTACCGATAAGGGCAAACCCGCTGAAAGGTGGGGTCGCAAAACCACCGGTCTAAGGGCAAAACGCCTACGACAGCGGGGCATCCGAAGTGAATATTGAACACAGGCATACAATAAACAATAGCGGCCGTAATAGGTCGGAATCCTGTCGTTTGGTATTGAGAGGCTCGAACAACAACGGATCAATCCAGGCGCATTTGAGGCGTACTTGATGAATGTAGTTATCTTCGGCAAGGGTTTTGGCAAGCCCCGGCAAATTAACCTGTCCGGCATTTCCGTCTGGGCGGTCGCCGTAATCTGTGCCGGTATTGTCTCAGTGATTGGTTTTGCCTGCGGTTTCTGGTTTTCAACGATGACCGGTTCGGGTGTGAGCATGACCGAGGTTGCACAGCTCAGCGATGAGCTCCAGGTGCAGCGCGACAGCATCCAGTCTATTCGCCAGGGCAATGAAGATACGCTCGATGCCCTCGCTATTCGGATGGCACAAATGAATGCCCGGGTTATTCGCCTTGACGCTCTGGGACGTCGCCTGACCGACATGGCTGATCTCGAGGATGGCGAATTCGACTTCAACACGGCACCGGCCCTGGGTGGTCCTGAAGAGCCGGTCGCTACCGGTTCCAACGTCGCTATTCCTGAACTCGTCGAGTCTATGGCTGCATTTGATGACCAGCTCGATAATCGCGAGGCTCAGCTCGGCGTACTCGAGAGCGTACTCATGGGCCAGAACCTCAAAGACCGTGTGTATCCGCAAGGTCGCCCGGTTGGATCTGGCTGGATTTCATCCTACTTTGGCAAGCGTACGGATCCGTTCACCGGCAAACCGGCGAATCATACGGGTATCGATTTCGCGGGCAAACACGGTGATTCGGTCGCTGCAGTCGCTGACGGTGTCGTAACCTGGTCGGCGGATCGCTATGGCTACGGCATCATGGTCGAGATTAACCACGGTAACGGGTATTCGACCCGTTACGCGCATAACGCGGAAAACCTGGTCGCTGTTGGCGACGAGGTCAAGAAAGGACAGGCCGTTGCCCACATGGGTGAAACCGGTCGCGCGACAGGGCCGAACCTGCACTTCGAAGTGCTCAAAGACGGCCGCCGCGTCAATCCGGTCAATTTCATCCGCGAAGCCGCCAAGTAGGACCTCCCCGGAATGCGTCCGACCGGATCACTTGTTATCCGGAAAATAGCCCTTATTTCGCGAGTTTAGTTAGAATACCCGGCTTTGCGCGCCCGTTATTTGCGGGCCAGACCAGTTTCTATTGCAGGAGCCCCCGTGGCCAAGTTTTTCACCAAGATTTTCGGCAGCCGCAACCAGCGACTGCTGCGCCAATACGGCCGATCCGTCAACAAGATCAACGCGCTCGAGGAAGGCCTGCAGGCTCTCGACGATGCGGCGCTGCGCGCCAAGACCGACGAATTCAGGAAGCGCTCCGCGGGCGGTGAAGCTCTTGATGACCTCCTGCCCGAGGCATTCGCCGTAGCCCGGGAAGCAGGCCGGCGCACGCTGGGTTTGCGCCCGTTCGACGTGCAACTGATTGGTGGCATGGTGCTGCACGGCGGCAACATCGCCGAGATGCGCACCGGTGAAGGCAAGACGCTCGTCGCAACCCTGCCGGCCTATCTCAATGCGATCAGCGGCAACAGCGTGCATATCGTAACAGTCAACGAGTACCTCGCGCAGCGCGATGCTGACTGGATGCGCCCAGTCTACGAATTCCTTGGCCTGACGGTTGGGGTAACCAGGAGTGGCCAGACGCAGGACGAAAAACGCGAGGCCTACAACAGCGATATCACCTACGCGACAAACAACGAGCTCGGCTTTGACTACCTGCGCGATAACCTGGCCTTTGCGCTGGAAGACAAAGCGCTGCGTGACCTGAGTTTCGCGATTGTCGATGAGGTCGACTCGATCCTGATCGATGAGGCCCGCACGCCATTGATCATCTCGGGTCCGGCTGAGGCAAGCACAGACCTGTATGCGCAGATCAACAAGCTGGTGCCGAAGTTGCGCCAGCACACTGAAAGTGAAGAACCCACCAACTACGACATCTTCGCGAAGAAGATCACACTGACAGGCCTGAACGACAAACCCGTTACGGTCACGGGCGAGAACGGCGAAGAGTCAGACGTCATGACGGTTGACGAAGCGGTTGATATCGGCAGCGTCGAGCAGGCCGATGTGGTGCTCGTCGATGACAGTAACAAGGTCGTTGCCTGCAAGCTGGTGAAACGCGGTGACTTCACCATCGACGAAAAAGCCAAACAGGCTTATGTGACTGAGGACGGCCACCAGAAGGTCGAGTCATTGATGACACGCGCCGGCCTGTTGCAAGAAGGTGAAAGCCTGTACGACGCAGGTAACATCCGTTTACTGCATCATCTCAATGCGGCGCTGCGGGCACACGTGGTTTTCCAGAAGGACGTCGAGTACATCGTCAAGGATGGCGAAGTCATCATCGTCGATGAATTCACGGGCCGCACCATGCCGGGTCGGCGCTGGTCAGACGGCCTGCATCAGGCCATCGAGGCCAAGGAAGGAGTGTCGATCAAGCAGGAAAACCAGACGGTTGCCTCGATCACATTCCAGAACTTCTTCCGCCTGTACAGCAACCTGTCAGGCATGACGGGTACGGCGGATACCGAAGCGTTCGAGTTCCAGCAAATCTACGGGCTCGAGGTCGTCGTCATTCCGACGAACGTGCTAATGATACGCAAGGATCACGCCGACCTCGTCTACCTGACGGAGAAGGATAAATTCGATGCAATCGTCGAGGACATTACCGATTGCCGCGAGCGTGGCCAGCCGGTGCTGGTTGGTACGACCTCGATTGAAACCTCGGAATTGCTGTCATCCTTCCTGCAGAAGCAGAAAATCGATCACGAAGTGCTCAATGCGAAGCAGCATGAGCGCGAAGCCATCGTCGTGCAGCAGGCAGGCCGCCCCGGCGCGATTACGATTGCCACGAATATGGCCGGTCGCGGTACTGACATCGTGCTCGGCGGCAATCTCGACGCTGAGCTGATTGCAGCAGGTGAAGACGCTGACCAAGAGGCAGTTCGTGAGGACTGGCAGGGGCGCCACACGGCGGTCATCGACGCCGGTGGCCTGCATATCGTTGGCACCGAGCGGCATGAGTCGCGGCGTATCGATAACCAACTCAGGGGCCGCTCAGGTCGCCAGGGTGACCCAGGTTCCTCTCGATTCTACCTGTCGATGGAAGACACGCTGATGCGCATATTCGGCGACCCGGACCGCACCAAATCGCTGTTGTCACGTGCCGGCATGCGTGAAGGTGAGGCGATCGAGAGCCGCTTGTTGTCACGCCAGATCGAGCGCGCGCAGCGCAAGGTCGAAGCGCATAACTTCGACATTCGCAAAAACCTGCTCGAGTACGACGACGTCGCGAACGACCAGCGCAAAGTTGTCTATCACCAGCGCTCCGAATTGATGGAAGCCGACGAGATTGAGGATTCGGTCGTGGCCATTCGCGAAGAGGTCGTCGCGAACGCGGTACAAACCTACATTCCGCCGGGCAGCCTGGAAGAACAATGGGATACCGAAGGGCTGAGCCAGGCTCTCGAGTCAGACTTCGGCTTGCGGCTCGATATTGACCAGTGGATTCGCCAGGATAAAACCCTGAATGAAGACGGCATAGTCGAACGCTGTCTCAAAGAGAGCGACGAGGTTTATCGGGCCCGGGCGGCCTCGATTGGCAGTGACCTGATGCGCAATGTCGAAAAACAGGTCATGTTGCGACAGCTCGACCAGCACTGGAAAGAACACCTCGCGGCGATGGATCATTTACGCCAGGGCATTGGGTTGCGCTCGTACGCGCAGAAAAACCCAAAGCAGGAATATAAGCGTGAGGCCTTCGAAATGTTTGGCGCGATGTTGGAGCTAGTGAAGCACGACACAATCAGCATCCTGACGCGGATCCGCATCCAGGGTGAGCAAGACCTTGACGACACCGAAGAACGGCGTCGTGCGGCAGAAGCGATGCGTTTCCAGCATGCCCAGGCATCTGCATTAGGTGGTGCTCCGCCGGGTGGTCAGCCACCGGCTGGCGCCACGCCAGCGGCCCCGCCACCGGAGCCGTTCAAGCGCGAAACACGGAAAGTCGGTCGCAACGAGCCGTGCCCGTGTGGATCGGGTAAGAAATTCAAGCAGTGCCACGGCAAGCTGGGCTAGAAAAGCGACCCTTGTGAACCACTTTCACGTCGCGGCCGGCATTCTGCGCGATACGGCGGGGCGCGTCCTTATTTCCGAACGTCTGTGCGACGGACCCTTCAATGGCCTGTGGGAATTTCCGGGCGGCAAGATCGGTGCCGGGGAGTCGGCGGCGGATGCGCTGCAGCGGGAGCTCGCCGAGGAGATCGGCGTCACCGTTACGGCCGCGCAGCCATTCATGGAGCTGCACCACGAATACCCGGACCGGACGGTGGACCTCGAGTTTTTCCTGGTGACCGGCTGGCGGGGCGAGCCCGCGGGCCTCGAAGGGCAGGGTGTCCGCTGGCTGAGCGTATCCGAGCTGGATGCCGACGTATTGTTGCCGGCTGACGCGCCGGTCGTTGACGCCCTTCAGCAGATGCTGAGCTGAAACGGTACGTCGTGCCCGGTCTGAACGGCGCGGCTATCCACCGTTGACCATTCCAGGAACCGCACCGTAAAACGGTGCTGACTGCCGCTGATTTCAGGATACAGCGTGCTGTTGTCGGGCAGATTGATACGCAACAGGCGGCAATGCGCGTCTTTTGGCATGCTGTGCGGGTACATGCCATTGATGGCGAGCTTGTCGACTGGCTGTGCATTCTCGCGGATCAGCCAGAGCGCCTCGAGAACGGCATCGCACAGTGGGCGAATGGCGCCAACCCAGACCGAAAGGTCTTCCTGCCGCCGGGCATGCGGTTGACGCAACCAGTGACTGTATTCGGGCAGGTCAAACTCGCAGGTACCGCCCGGAATAGCACTGCGATTCTTGATTGCATTGAGGAAATCGGATTCTTTGAGCGGCTGCAGGAACGAGGTACCGATCGCATCGACCTCGGCACGACTGTCAATCAGGTTGCGAATAAGAGTATCGAGCCGGCCCGAATCGACGCCTGGTTGGCTCTTGTAGCGCTGCAATACGTCCAGCTGGAGATCAAGCTCCTTGTGAACCTCACTGCGCACATCACCGCGCGACAGGATGGCCAGGATTTCGAGCAGCCCATTAATCGTGGCGCGCGTTGCCCAGTTGCTCTCCAGCTCGCTGTTATAGAGCATTTGCCGATAGAGGAACTCGAGCCGCATGAAAGTGCGCATACGCTCGGAAACAGGCTGTTCATAGTGAGCCTGGGCCGCCTGGGGGGCGACATTGCTTGCGGGCTTCGCCATCGATGTAGTTTACGTCAGGGACCGGTAGATTTCATGAAGGGCGGCGACCTGGTCAAGAGTGCTGTCCAGGCTGTCGTCGTTCCGAATGACGTCGTCAGCGATCGCCAGACGCTCCTCACGGCTTGATTGCGCAGCAAGCATGCGACGTGCCTGGTCCTCAGATTCGGCGTCACGGGCCGTGAGACGGCGAATCTGCGTCTTTTCGTCGCAATCGACGACCAGGATACGATCTACGAGGTCTTTCAGGCTGGAATTGATCAAGAGCGGCACGACAATCATCTGATACTCACCACCGGCTTGATTGGATTGACGGCCCGTTTCGTCCTGAATGCGCGGGTGCGTTATGGCCTCGAGCCGTTTGCGTGCCTCATCATCGGCAAACACAAGTTTGCGCAGGGCACCGCGATCCAGGTATCCATCGTCATCAATAAGCGATTCGCCGAACGTCGCGGCAATTTCGTCGAGTGCGGGCTGGCCTGGCGCTACGACTTCACGCGCGATGACGTCGGTGTCGATGATCAATGCGCCGAGCTCGGCAAACATGTCCGCGACAGTGGATTTGCCACTCGCAATACCGCCTGTCAGGCCGATGCGCAGGGGCACAGACACTTACAGAAACTTGTCCGCGTAGGCGTTCCAGATCGCGTCACCGTAAAGCATGGTGATCCAGCCGGCGGCAGCGAGATACGGGCCAAAGGGAATCGGCGACTGGCGATCACGGCCGCGCAGCAGGATCATCGCGATGCCGACCACTGCACCAACAACCGCCGATATCAGAATGATGATGTGCAGCGTCTGCCAACCCAGCCAGGCACCGAGCGCCGCGAGCAACTTGAAATCGCCGTACCCCATGCCTTCCTTACCCGTGATCAGCTTGAACAACTGGTAGACGGTCCAAAGGCTCAGGTAACCGGCGAGGGCACCTATGATCGCGTCCCTGGGGGATACGAACAGCGTCTGGGCGCCTGCCAGAGGGTAAAACAGGCTCATAATGAGCCCGACCCACATCAAGGGCAGCACGATCGAATCGGGGATGATCTGATGATCGACATCGATCAGGCTGACGGCGACCAGGGCGAAGGTCAGGCCGATCGCCATCAGTGCTTCCCAGCCAAAGCCAAAATGCCAGGCACAAAAAGCGGCCAGCACGGCGGTCAACATTTCGACCAGCGGATAACGCAAAGATATTGACGCACGGCAATTGCCGCATTGTGCGCCGAGCAGCAGGTAACTCAGAACCGGGATGTTCTGCCAGGCCTTGATGGTTTTGCCACAGGCAGGGCAGCGCGAGCGTGGTACGACAAGGTTGAATTTTCCGTCCGGCAGATCTTCCGGCAACGTATCTTTGAGTTCTTCGCACTGATCGCGCCACTCGCGCTGCATCATGATTGGCAGGCGGTAGATGACGACATTCAGGAAGCTGCCGATCAACAAGGCAAAAGCAAACGCAACTGCCACGAAAATCACAGGCGCCTCGGTGAACATTTCAAGCACTCAATTTCTCCGTCCGGACACACCCGCAAATGAAAACGGCGTCAGGAGTTTCCTCCGAACGCCGTTTCAATGCAATCGAGACGCCGGCTTTCTAGATAACAGAACCCATCTTGAAAATCGGCAGGTACATGGCGACAACGAGGCCACCAACCAGCACACCGAGAATAGCCATGATCATCGGCTCGAGCAGGCTCGAGAGGTTGTCTACGGCATTGTCGACATCTTCTTCGTAGAAGTCTGCGACCTTGGACGACATGTCATCGAGAGAACCGGATTCTTCACCAACCGCGATCATCTGGATCACCATGTTCGGGAACAGGTCCGTGTTCTCCATGGCCTGCTGCAGGCGCTGACCCGTCGCAACCTCGTCACGCATTTCCAGCACACCAACCTCGTAAACGATGTTGCCCGTGGCACCAGCAACCGACTCGAGTGCTTCAACAAGCGGCACACCGGCTGCAAACATCGTCGACAGCGTACGTGCATAGCGTGCAATGGCCGCTTTCTGCAGGATCCCGCCAATGATGGGAAGCTTGAGTGACAGGCGATCGAGCCAATGGCGCATCGGCCGCGAGCGTTTCTTGAAGTATAAGAAGGCACTGACGCCGGCGCCCGCCAGAATCACGATGTACCAGCCTTTTACACGTACAAAGACCGAAAGGTCGATTATCATTCGCGTGAACGTTGGCAGATCGGCGCCGAAGCCCTTGAAGAGATCCTCGAATGCTGGAATAACGAAAATCAGCAGAATTGCCGTAACGACGAACGCGACGACAAGAACGGCGGCCGGATAGGTCAGCGCCTTCTTGATCTTCTTCTTCAGTGCCTCGGTCTTTTCCTTGTAGGTGGCAATTTTATCCAGCAAGGATTCGAGAGCACCTGCTTGCTCACCGGCTTCCACAAGATTCAAAACCAGGTCGTCGAAATACAACGGGTGTTTGGAAAAAGCTTCAGTCAGCGAGCTACCACCCTCAACGTCGCCCTTGACCGCCATAATGAGTTTCTGCATTGCTGCATTCTCATGACCTGAACCGACGATCTCGAAGGACTGCACAAGCGGAATACCTGCCGAGAGCATCGTGGCGAGCTGGCGCATGAAGATGGCGATGTCTGACGGTGCGATTGTTCCGCCGCCACCGAACATGCCCTTACTTTGTTTCTTGATTCGGGACGGGACCACGCCCTGGCGACGCAAGTCGGCGCGCACGGCAGCCTCGTTGGTCGCCATGCTCTTGCCCTTGACCTTTTTGCCTTTTCTGTCAGTACCTTCCCAAACAAATGGAATGCTGCTTGTAATTGCTGTCTCAGCCATGATCTTTGCCCATAGTGCGAGGTGTAAACCTACTCAATTGTAACCCGGTTGATCTCCACAAGGCTGGTAACCCCTTCCTTGACTTTGTTCAACGCGGCTCTGCGTAAATCGTAAACCCCCTCAGTAGCCGCCTGATCGGCGATCTGTATAGCGTTACCGCCTTCCATTATGATTCTGCCCATAGCCTCGGAGACTTCCATGACCTGGAAAATGCCAACACGACCCTTGTAACCGTCGTTGCAGCTTTTGCAGCCTTTCGCGCCGAATATTGTCAGACCTTCATCGAGGTCCTCCGCTTCGAATCCTTCTTTTTCGAGCGCCTCACGTGGTATGTCCTGAGTTTCTTTGCAATTATCGCAAAGGCGTCTCGCCAGGCGTTGCGCGATGATCAGGCTGACCGAGGTCGCGATGGCATAGGGTTTAACGCCCATGTCAACGAGCCGGGTCAGCGTACGAGGCGCATCGTTGGTATGCAGTGTCGACAGAACAAGGTGACCGGTCTGTGCGGCCTTGATCGCAATCTCGGCCGTCTCGAGGTCACGAATCTCACCTACCATTATCACGTCGGGATCCTGCCGCAGGAACGCTTTGAGTGACGATGCAAACGTCAGCCCGACCTTTGGATTGACGTTGACCTGGTTGATGCCTGGCAAGTTGATTTCAGCCGGGTCTTCAGCCGTTGAAATATTGCGGTCCTCGGTATTGAGTAAGTTGATGCCCGTGTACAGCGAAACAGTTTTACCGGAGCCTGTCGGACCGGTAACGAGGATCATGCCGTAAGGCTTCGCCAGGTGCTTCTCGTACAGCGCCCGTTGCTGCGGATCGTAGCCCAGCATCTCGATTCCGAGTTTGGCGCTGGCCGGGTCGAGAATACGCAATACGACCTTTTCGCCGAACAGCGTTGGACAGGTACTGACTCGAAAGTCGATGGCCCTGTTCTTCGACAGACGCATTTTGATACGGCCATCCTGCGGCACCCGGCGCTCGGCGATGTCCATGCGCGACATGACTTTTAGTCGGGCACATACCTTCGTGGCAAGCACGACCGGCGGTTGGGCGACTTCGGACAGAACGCCGTCGAGACGCGTTCTTACCCGGAAGTACTTTTCGTAGGGCTCGAAGTGGACATCTGATGCACCGCGCTTGATCGCATCGAGCAGAATCTTGTTAACGAAGCGGACAACAGGCGCGTCTTCGACATCATCGCGCCGGACCTCATCTTCATGGTCGTCTTCGCCGGTAACGTCGAGATTCTCGAGATCGAAGTCATCGTCGTCCAATCCGGACATCGACGTATCGACAGCCTCGATAGCTTTGACGATGCGTTCTTCGAGCTTGTCCTGTTCAACGACAACCGGATCGATACGCAAACTTGTCTGGAACTTGATGTCATCGATCGCCGCGAGATTGGTGGGATCGGAGATGCCCAGAAACAGGCGTTGGCCACGTTGCACCAGTGGCAATACGCGGTGCTTGTTGATCAGTTTCTGATCGACCGAGCGTACGACGTCAATATCGACGTCTACGGCGTCGAGGTCGAGTAGTGGGACACCGAATTCGTGGGATGCGGCGACAGCGATTGAACGAGCGTCAGCGAGGTCTTCATTGACAAGAAAGGGCACGAGCGGCAGCTTCTGTTTCCTGGCGGCGTCCATCGCCTCAAGGAGCTTGTCCTCAGAGATCAATCCGTCCTGCACGAGCCGTCTGGGCAAACCTGCAAGATTCGTTTGTGATGCCGTTACTGCCATAGCGTCAGCGCTGCCCTAGCGTTTCATAGAGCATCACAGTCTTACTGATCCAAGTCCCCGGATCAACTGGATTTTGTGCGGTTGTTCACAGTTAGAGAATTTGATTAAGTCAAACCCTCAAATCGGTGCCGAGAAGGCCTGATTTCGCCGATTTTGCCGCTAGTTCCGGCAGCTGGACGGGAGATAGCGGGGGTCGACGGTCGGCGCCTGGTGAGCGGATGTAATACCGCCTCCGGTCAACGGTCCGGCTACACCGGCGGGGACCGGCGCGGCGCCACAGCGCCAAATGATGGCGCCAGCGGCTGACATGTAGGGGGTGGTTGATATCGTGTCGCCGAAGATGTCCTGATGTACGTCATTGCCGAACGTGATATCGACACGCCCGTTGACCACATTGACCCGGCTGACGAACTTGCCTTGCGTGTCCGTCGCCAATGGCGTCATACCGGCCGCGGCGCGATCAGCCGCGGGCATACCGGTTATATTGTAGGCATCCACGATGGGGACCTTTGCGCCGGCAGCCATATTGAGCGCCTCAGCGACCTGCGCCCGTACCGTGTAGGTCTGGTAAGCCGTGACCGCCATCGAGGCGAGGATGCCAATGATCGCGACGACGATCATCAACTCGATAAGTGTAAATCCCTTACTTTTGTGAAGCATCCCGCTTCGCCCCATAGTCGTCATTTTGGGGATAGTACTCCAGCGTTCAAAAAAAAGCCCCGGACAGGCCGGGGCTTTTCGACTTCATGCCTGAGCTCAAAAGCTCATACGAAATCTTAGGTGCGGCATGCAGCTGGCAGATGCTTGTTAGCAATTGCGGCGCCTGCGCTAGCACAATCCCACTGTACGCTACCGGCTTGTGCAGTGCTCGGTGTCATCTCAAGCGTCTTCGCCGTGATTACTGCGTGAGCATCACCGGCCGTACCGCCGTATGTGACCTGAATCCTGCCTGCCGCTCCAACCTGTACTGATGTGACGTACTTGCCCGCGATCTCAGCGCCTTGTGCGAGCCCGGCAATAGTGTTGGTGGTTGGCATCACGCCACGATCCTGGAAGTACTCCGTAACGGCAGCTTTAGCACCACCCGAGAGGTTCAGACCTTCAGAAACCTGAGCGCGGATCGTGTAGTCCTGGTAAGCAGGAATAG
>WTCH01000124.1 GCA_013138675.1 Woeseiaceae bacterium
ATCGATGCGGCGCGAAGCGCCCTGCGCGACGGCGCGCAGGTGACACTGCTCTACCGCCGCAGCGAAGCCGAGATGCCTGCGAGTACCGCAGAGGTAGCCGACGCCCGTACGGAGGGTGTCGAGCTTCGATTCCTGGTCTCGCCGACCCGTATCGTCCGCGACGGCGACAAGCTAACGGGCATTGAGATCCAGCCGATGTGCCTCGGCGAGCCCGATGCACAGGTGCGGCGGCGTCCATTACCTGGCAAAGGACAACAGCAAATACTCGCGGCAGACCGGGTCATCGTCGCAGTATCCCAGGCACCCGACTGGCATGGTCTGGAGACTATCCTTAGCGACGGTAAATCGCTGCGCGCGGATCAGGACGGCAGGCTCGACAAAGGTATCTGGGCTGGTGGCGACGATCGCGGTGCAGGGTTAGCCGGCAGTGCCATCGCCCAGGGGCGACTCGCTGCCGAGTCGGCGCATGCCGAACTGCGCGGAGATGTGGCTCCCCACACGCAGGGACACAAGAAAGCGGTCCAAAGCGAGTGTGTACAACCCGATTACTATGCAGACCTACAACGAGGCGAGCGTCCCCGACTGCCAGAAAACCAGCGATTAACGAACCCGGACGCCGAAATCGATCAAACCATCGGCCCCGAGCAGGCCTACCGAGAGGCAACAAGGTGCATGTCCTGCGGGCTGTGCTTCGATTGCCAGCAATGTTTCATGTATTGCAATGCGGCCGGGTTTACGCGCCTTGACGATACGAGGCCTGGCAACTATTTCGCACTAGCGCGCGAAGTGTGCGAGGGCTGCGGCAAGTGCGTTGAGCTTTGTCCTTGCGGCTACCTGGAACTGCGCGACACGGAGGCAAGCCTCCTGTGATTGATATTATTGTGCGGATGACGAGAGTCGGTGTGCTGGTTTTCTGGATCGCGTTCGTGCTGAGTATCACTGGCATCATTCCGCCGCCCTACGACCTGGTCATTAACTGGATAGGAGTCTTCGTCCTTCTGATTCACTTCGCGGAATTCCTGCTTATCAAGTTCGGGTTCATCGAACTCGCCAGCGCCAAGGTGAGCTTCTTGAAGACGATGCTGTTCGGCCTGACCTACTGGGCGCCGTTATTGAAACGGCCGGATCCTGCGGGATAGGTCAGGAGTGTTTCGTCATCCGATGAAGTACAGCGCCAGACCGTTGGTCACCACGTGCATGATGTTATCGACAATGATCAGGAGCCAGCCTGACAGCCAGGGCGGTGTATCCGGATGAAACCCGGTTTGCCGGCATTCGCTCCACGGCGCACTTCCGGGCCACGGGCGATTCTTGGCCCAGGTGACATAGCGCGCAAGATGCCAGCGATCGATGACGAAATGGGTGCCCGCGATAACTGCGAGCGTATACGGATTTTGTGTCAGGAAAAGAAACGGCAGGACGTACGTCAGGCAATGTACGAGAGCCGGCAACGAGCGTTTCGTTTTTTCCGTTGCCATCCATTCGCTTTGCAGTACGTAATCGCCGACTGCGTGGGCGATTAGTTGGTCAACTGTGAACATCGGCGGAATCCAGGAGCATAATCAGCGGTATGGTCAGTATAGACAATCAAAGGACTACCCCACCATGACTAACGACTTTCCCTATGAATTTCTGGATGATGCTGCAGGTCTGTCACAGTATCGCGGCTGGAGCGAAGACGTCTATCGCGATTTCCTGGACCTCCGTCGCGGAACAATGGCGGTCGGAGACTTTCATAGTAAGTACACGCACCGGCGAGCTATCTTGTCACTCGATATGACAGGGCTTACATCGAGCGCGATGAAGATCGGCGAGATCGAAAGCTTGTTGCGAATCGTCGACGCACAACGAGTTTGCATCCCGGTGTTACGTGATTTCGGCGCGGAGCTGGTGCGTTGTTTCGCCGATGACGTCGTCGCATTATTTGAAAAACCGAACAATGCGCTCGATGCCGCCTTCGAAATCCACAGTCGAGTCGATCAGTTTAATCGGTCAAAACTTGCCTCGGCTCACCCAACGAAATGCTGCATCGGTATTGGCTACGGAGACGTGTATGCGATCGGTCCGAACCTCGCCCAGGGTGATGAAATGAATCGCGCCTCGAAGCTCGGTGAGGATATCGCACGAGCCAACGAGACCTTAGTGACCGAGCGGACGTTTGAGGCGCTTAAGAAGCGCCCTGATATCCATTTCGACAAACAGCACAGCGATGATCAGTTGTTCCTGTTCTATAGGGCGCTACCGACCATCTGAGAAAACCGCCATTGAAGGAACAATCGTGACAACACGTACTTCGAAGAAAATCGCCCCACTGCTACTCAGTATTATGCTGCTCGCCGCATGCGGTCCGGCACAGGACACGGAACAACCCCGGGCCGGGACTCCCAACGTCATTCTCTTCGTCGGTGACGGTTTCGGCGCAACTCAGATGTCGCTCGGCATCCAGTACGCGCGCCTTGTCGGGCAGCGCGAGCTCAACATCGAGTCACTCATGGGCGATGGCAATACCGGCTACTCGCTGACGCTGCCGTTCGAGAATATCGTCATCGACTCCGCAGCCTCTGCGGCGCAGATGGCAACCGGTCAATTAGTCCGTAACGACATGCTGGGTATCGATCCTGACGGATACCCGATTGAATCAATCCTGGAGTGGGCTCACAAACGCGGCCTCGGCACCGGGCTCGTTACGAATATGCGTATCACCCACGCGACGCCTGCCGCATTCGCTGTTCATCAAAGCTCGCGCTACAACAGCGAGCAGGCGCTAATGGATGACCTCCTGGGCGAGGGTGATGTCGACGTCCTTCTTGGTGGAGGCGCACGGGCCCTGGTACCTGCCGGGTCGTGGGTCTCAGAGGCACTGCCGGGCATTCCGGAAGACCTGGATGGTGAATCCAATCGTGAGGACGCGTTAAACCGGATCGAGGACTTGGCGAACCAGGGCTATGAGATCGTTTCCGATGCCCAGTCATTGCAAGCCGCTGCAAGTCATGCAACGAAACTCATCGGCATGTTCTCGGCCAGCCACCTGCCGTATGTCATCGACCGTCCGCACATGAATGTCTCGAGTGTTCCGACGCTGGCCGAGATGACGAGTGCGGCGCTCAACATCCTGTCGCGACGCGATGAAGGGTTTTTCATGCTCGTGGAAGGAGGAAGCATCGACTTCGGCGGGCATGCAAACGACGCAGGCACCATGCTGCAGGAAATCCTGGAGTTCGATGAAGCCGTGGGCAGGGGCCTGAAATTTCAGCAAAGTCATCCGGACACCCTCGTTATTGTGACAGGGGATCACGGTACCGGCGGATTTTCGTTCACCGATGCTGACTTTGGCCCGGTTCCGGATGTGCCGCTCGAAAGTGGAATTATTTACAACCCAGATTTCGGGTATCCAACCAAAGAACACCTCGAAATATTGTTCCGGCAAAGTGCGTCCTACTCCTACATCCTGGAGCAGGCCAGCATGGATCCGGAAAAACTCGTTGAACTTGTTCTTGCGCACACTGGCCTCGAGATGACATTGGATGAGGCCAAAGAAGCGCTGGTCCGAGGCGAAGACGGGCTCCCCGGGACGGAGGACTTTCGTCGTTATCACCCTGACCCCGACGACGGCGCCTCTGCACTGCTCGGGCTTGCTCTTGCCCGGCATTCGTTTGTTGTGTGGTCGACGGGAGAGCACACGAGTGACCCCGTGCCGACCTACGGGCGAGGACCGGGCGCTGAGAAACTGAGGGGGATCTACCCGAACACGCACATTTACTCCGTAATGCGTGACACGTTAGAGCGGCGCAATTAGAACAAGCCACCATCTGTTCGAGCGTCAGACCAACGCCTGATGTCGCACCGCATCCGGGACCTGACCGACCGTCTGAGAAAACCGCCGCTTAAGGCTTAGACCTGCAAAGCACGCTCGATTAGCGGCTTGTAACGATCGGCGAAATTCTCCAGGGCAACGCGCGCCTTTGAAAGATGGGAGTCGTTCATGGGCAGCGACAGGAAAAGATCGCCGCGACTGCAGAGCAGTATGCCGTCGAGAAGCAGCTCCATGTGCAGAAGCGGGCGCAGGGAACGGCATCCGGTGGTGATGTCGGACGGTCTTTTCGTCGGTTCGCTCGAAAAGTGAATCGCGATCATGGAGCCCATTCCATTGGCATACATCGGCACGGCTTTCGATGCGAATATATCGTTAAGAGAGAGCCGAAATGCCTCGGACCATTCGAGAAATTCCGCAGCACGCTGCGGCGTGTAAATCTTGCCCAAAGCAGCGCAGCCGGCGGCCATGGAACAAACATTGTTGTTGAAAGTGCCGGCGTGAGCGAGGCTACCATCCAGTTTCGGATTGAAGTGCGCCATGACGTCAGCACTGCCGCCAAACGCGCCCGTCGGAAGCCCCCCACCGATGAATTTGCCCAAGGTCGTCATATCGGGGTCGATACCCAGCATTCCCTGCGTCCCCGCCGGTCCGAGACGGGCCGTCTTAACTTCATCGAAAATAAGCATGGCACCGATCTCTTTGGTCATTCGTCGCAGCATTTGCAGGAATTTTCGATTGCCCTGGATATTTCCACCGGCACCCAGGATCGGTTCGATAATTACGGCAGCAAGTTCTTCGCCTTCGCTGCGGATCAATTCGGCGGTGCCCTCGATGTCGTTGTAGTCCGCAAGTACAAATTCGTACGGCACGTTAAGTGCGCAGCGGCCGCCAAGGAATTTTATGATTCCGCCGTGGTAGGCATCATTAAAAGCAAGCAGCTTGTTACGCCCGGTTACGACTCGCGCCGTGGCCAATGCCATGATATTGGCTTCAGTTCCTGAATTACAGAACCTGACCTGCTCAAGAGACGGGAAGCGCTCGCACAACAATCTCGCGAGCTCTCGTTCGTAAGCGGTCGGCGCGCCCATGGCGACACCGGCGTCGAGCGCTTCGTGTATCGCCGCCTTGATGATTTCATCGGAATGACCGAACAGCCCAGCGGAATACTCGCCCACCATGTCGATGTACCGATGACCGTCCAGGTCCGTTAGCTCAGCCCCGTCCCCTCGGACCATCGTCAGCGGGAAAGGCTCATAATGAAGAACTGTTCGCGTATTACCTCCGGGCAAATAGCGTGCCGCGCTTTCATCCGCAGCTTGGCTCAGAGGGTTTGCGGACGCGTAGCGCAAGCGAGCGTCTTCAATTGCATGATTGATTGCTTCCATTTTTCTTGCCTACGTTAGTGACTCAAGGACCAAGGCAATACCCTGGCCAACGCCGATGCACATCGTACAAAGCGCCAGCTTGCCCCCGCCCCGCTGAAGTTGATCAAGGGCCGTTATCGCGAGCCGCGCGCCACTCATTCCCAGCGGATGGCCCAACGCGATCGCGCCGCCTCGAGCATTGATTCTCGGATCGTCATCGGCCAGCCCCAGTTGCCTGGTGCAAGCGAGTGCCTGGACGGAAAAGGCTTCGTTGATCTCGAGTACATCAAAGTTATCCAGGCTCATGCCCAAACGATCCAGTAATTTGTTGGTTGCCGGAACCGGCCCGATGCCCATGGTCCGTGGCGGCACACCGGCAACAGCCATGCCCAGAACACGTGCCAGGGGTTCGAGGTTGTGGCGTTTGGCGCCGGCTTCCGATGCAAGCAACAAGGCCGCCGCGCCGTCGTTGATACCGGAGGCGTTGCCTGCGGTGACAGTGCCCTTAGGAAACAGTGGTTTCAGCTGTGCGAGTTTCGATAGTGAAGTCTCGCGCGGATGCTCATCCGTATCGACCAGCAAAGGGTCCTTCTTGCGCTGCGGAACACTGACCGGGGTAATCTCCCCGGCAAGGCGGCCATCCTGTTGAGCTGCCGCCGCTTTCTCCTGGCTCCACAGCGCGAATTGGTCCTGGTCCTCGCGGCTGATCGATAGCTCATTGGCGAGGTTCTCCGCCGTCTGCGGCATGACGTCCGTGCCGTACTGCGCTTCCATTTGTTTGTTGACGAACCGCCACCCCATGGTGGTGTCGTACATTTTCGGTGTGCGTCCGAAAGCAGTTTCGGCTTTGCCGATGACAAATGGCGAGCGCGACATACTCTCGACCCCACCGGCGATCATCAAATCGCCCTCACCCGACCTTATCGCGTTGGCACAACTGCCTACGGCGTTTAGCCCCGAACCGCACAAGCGGTTGATCGTGCAGGCCGGCACGTCCTGCGGCAGGCCGGCCAGTAGGCTGCTCATGCGTGCAACGTTGCGATTGTCTTCACCGGCCTGGTTCGCGCAACCGAGCATCACGTCATCCACGGTGGCCCAGTCGATACCCGGACTACGTTCGATCAGTGCAGCAATCGGTATCGCACCGAGGTCATCGGTTCGAACAGAGGAGAGGCTTCCACCGTAACGTCCAACGGGCGTCCGGATGCCATCGATCAAGAATGCGTCGGTCATTTTTTCTGTCCTCAACTTCGCGTGGCTAGTTCGGCGGCAGTACGGGCGCACCGGTTTTCTGTTGCACGTCTTCGAATGTCACGCCGGGTGCCAACTCGGCCACCCGGAACCCGTCCGGCGTGACGTCAACTACCGCGAGGTCGGTGAAGATACGAGATACGACTCCCGGCCCTGTCAGTGGGTAGCTGCACGTCTCAACCAGCTTTGGTTCGCCAGTCTTGGTTGTGTGCTGGGTAATCACGTAAATACGTTTGACACCCTGCACCAGATCCATCGCGCCGCCGACCGCCGGAATGGCGCCCGGTGCACCAGTTGACCAGTTCGCAATGTCGCCGTTTGCCGCGACCTGCATCGTGCCAAGCACGCAGACATCGATATGTCCGCCACGAATCATGCTGAAGCTGTCGGCATGGTGGAAATAGGCAGCACCGGGCAACGCCGTGACGTATTTCTTACCGGCATTCATCAGGTCGAGGTCGCGTTCGGCTTCCTCGGGGGGCGGCCCCATGCCAAGCATCCCGTTCTCGGTGTGATAAATAAACTCCCGGCCTTCGGGCACAAACCGCGTGACCAGTTCCGGAATGCCTATGCCTAAGTTGACGTACGAGCCGTCGGGTATGTCCTGGGCGGCTCTTGCCGCCATTTGTTCTCGCGTCCAACCAGTGCTCATGGGTAACTCCTTCCCTCGGCAATGAGGGTGTCCTCATGGACAGGATCGGGAACTTCGACAATGCGGTTGACAAAAATGCCGGGCGTAATGACATGCTCGGGATCGATACCGCCCCGTGCCACGAATTTTTTCGTTTGGACGATGGTCGTTGTCGCCGCCATGCACATTAGCGGGCAGAAGTTGCGACTGGTCTTGTTGAATGTAAGGTTGCCAAGCGGATCGGCGACCTCGCTTTTTATCAACGCAATATCGGCCTTGAGCCAAGGTTCCAGAACGTAGGCACGACCATTGAAATCCCGTTGCTCTTTGCCTTCAGCCAGGATCGTGCCAACGGTTGTCGGCGTGTAGAAAGCCGGAATTCCCGCGCCTGCGGCACGGATGCGTTCTGCAAGTGTGCCCTGCGGCACGATCTCGAGCTCTATCCTGCCTTCCCTGTAAAGCGCCGGGAACACTTTGGATTGGCTTGACCTGGGAAATGAACAGATCATTTTACTGACCTGGCCGTTGCCAATCAGCGCAGCCAGCCCCACCTCGCCGTTGCCCGTATTGTTGTTAATCACGGTAAGGCCGGATGCTCCATGATCGATCAATGCGTGAATCAGTTCGACCGGGCTGCCCGAGGCGCCGAATCCACCGATCATCACAGTAGCCCCGTCCGGTATATCGGCTACTGCAGCTGCAACCGATAGGTATTTCTTGTCAATCACGTGTTACTACTCCTGTCGTATAAACACGGCCTACAGGAACACCTCTGTTTCTTCCCAAAGTGCCTCGATGCGGTCGATACGATTCGTCGCAACGTCCTGAAGGTCTCTTGCAACCCGCGCAACGAGTAACTCGCACATCGCTACAACGGGCACCGAACTATCAAACGGACCGATAGCGGGCACTTCGATCTGAACCCAGGTATCGGCCAACTCGACCAGAGGTGATAACGGACTATCAGTGATCGCCACGACGGTAACTCCGGCGTCGACGAAGACGCGTGCGGCGGTTGCGACTTGTTTCCTGTACCGGAAGAAGTCAAACACCACGGCAGCATCTCGCGGTCCCACATCGCTCAGGTCGGTAGCATACGAGTGTTCCTCGAGTGCGCGTACGCCCGGCCGCACCATGGACAGGCCGCTGTGTAACGCGTGAGCACCGGCCTGCGAGGTTTCTCCCGACAGAATCCATACGGTCTCGGCGCGTGCGACAGGTTGGGCGAGTTCCGCCAATCGCTCACCATCCAGCGCATCAAACACGGATGAAATGGCGTCGTCGATCGCAACGCGTGCCGGTACCTCCGTTTCGCCGGCGCGTCTGATCCGTTCGCTCGGGCGTGACAGGCGGTGGGACAAGTCGCGGCGGACATGTTGTTGCAGTTCCGTATAGCCATGGAACCCGAGCTTGGTGGCGAAGCGCACGATGGAGGGGCGGCTCGTGCCTACACGGTCGGCCAGGTCCGAAACCGTGCCGAACGCCAGCAGAGTGGGCTCGGCAAGCACTTCCTCCGCGACGCGGCGCTCCGTGGGGGTCAGCTGGCTGCTGACCGCGGCAACCAGATCCAGGGTGGATGTTGTTGGGCCACGTTTGTTCATATCGTTACATTATCACAAACCGCTCGGTCAATGTGTTACATTAGCCAACATTGGCAGCATCAGTTTGAGGTGTGACGTGGCAACAGCAGGCAAATACGTGCCGACGGAAAGGGAAAAGGCTTTCCAGAGCACCATCGAGAATCCGAAATACGAGCGGGACAACATCATCGGCCTGAAACCGTTCTTCGAGGACAAGGCGCCTGATGCCATCAAGGGGCTCTACTCCAAGGATGAACTCTCGGCATTGCTGGAACTCAGGGGTACGGAGCGCGATGTAGAAAATCGCATGCCGGTAAAGATGACGCGCCACTTTTACGAGATGGCACAAGACAGCATACCGCTGCAAAATCTCGTCAAGGCCAACCCGGACGAAACACTGAACCTGGCAGGATCCGAGGATCCGGGTCACCAGATGGACTTTGCGCCCGTTGAGGGGCTGCTGCACAAATACGAGATGGGCTTGTTGTACGCTGTCTCCACCTGCTCGGCACACTGCCGCTTCTGCTACCGCGAAGAGCTGATCAGCCAGAAAGAAGTCGAACGCCAGGACGGCACGGTCGCCAAGAAAGGTCTGGCGAAAATTAAGGACGTTACCGATTACGTGCGTGCGCACAACGAAATCGTTGCGGCGAATGGAGGGCTGCATCCGGAGACGGGTCGCGAAAAACTCAGGGAAGTCCTGTTGTCCGGCGGCGACCCGATGGTACTGCCCAATCGCAAGATTGGAGCGTGGATCGCGGCACTAGCCGAAGCGGGCGTGGAGTCGATTCGCCTCGGCACCAAGGAAATGTCTTTTCATCCGAAGCGTTTCGATGAGGCTTTCTTGTCGATGATGGACAACTTTCATGAGAGCTATCCGGAAATTGGTTTCCGGTTGATGATTCACTTCAATCATCCGGACGAATTCCTGCTCAAGGGTAAAGACGGTGAGTACCTCAAGAATCCAAACGGCTCACTCAAGTGGCACGAGGACACCCGCAAGGCTATCGAAGGCGTTACGTCTCGCGGCTGGATCAACGTCGAGAACCAGGCGCCGATCATCAAGGGAATTAACGATGACTCTGATGCGCTCAGAGTGATGCAACGCGCCCTGTACCGGGTCGGCGTTGGGAACCATTACTTCTTCTGCGGCAGGGACATTGTTGCGTACCGGCACTTCAACGTACCGATCGAAACGGTATGGAAGCTCCTCAACGAATCCCAGAAAGGACTGTCTGGCGTTGAAACACATGCGCGCCTGTCAATTACGCACTACAAGGGTAAGACCGAGGTGGCGGCTGTCACCAACGAGCCGATCCCCGGTGTTCCGGGAACTGAGAACGGTGTCGTGATCTTCAAGATTCTACGCAATGCGCTGGACGCTCCGGACCGCGGAAAAGTTTGTATCGTCGGACGTAACCCGGATGCTATCTGGTTCGATGATTACGAAGACCGAGTCATCTACGACGAAGCCGGCCTGTACGACTACACGCGAGTAGACAAGAAAACGGTCGAGATCGAAGGATCCGTTGATGTGGCTGTCGGAGCCTGAGAAAAAACCTGCCCGCGGGTCAGGTAAGATTCACTTGCATGCCCACCAACGTCTCACCCGAATACAAGAAAGCCGAAGAGGCTTACCGCAAGGTGCGCGAGCCCAGGGAACGCCTGGATTGCCTGAAGGAGATGTTACGGACGATTCCCAAGCACAAGGGAACGGAACACCTGCAGGCCGATATCAAGTCCCGTATCAAGCAGCTGAGCGAGGAACTCGCGGGCCCTAAGAAAGGCGGCCGTCGCAGTGGTCCATCGCATGTCGTGCGTCCCGAAGGTGCCGCACAGCTGTGCCTCGTAGGTCCGCCCAATGCTGGCAAGTCCAGTTTGCACGCCCGCTTGACCGGATCACACAGTGACATTGGACCCTACCCCTACACCACGCATCTGCCGGTGCCGGGGATGCTTCCTTATGAAGACATCCACTTGCAGCTGGTAGACCTGCCGCCAGTGTCAGACGACTTCATGGAGTCGTGGCTGATCAACGCACTGCAGCCCGCCGATGGGGTGTTGCTCGTGATCGACGTCAGCGACCCCGATTGCCTGGAGCAAGTCCCCACGATCCTTGAACGCCTGGCAGAAAAGAAAGCCTTCCTGACAACGGCGTGGCCAGGTCTGCAACCAGCAGAATCACAAGACACGGATGAGACAGAAGATCCGTTTCGTCTCGATCTGCCCACCGTGTTAATTGCCAACAAGAGTGATCTCGATCCCGATCCCGAGGAAGTCAAAATCCTTGAGGAGCTGCTCGGATTGCGTTTTCCCGCTCTGACCCTATCGGCGGAGACAGGCGATGGCCTGGATGAACTCGGGCCTTTTCTATTTCACGCGCTTGAGATTGTCCGCGTCTACACCAAGACGCCGGGCAAACCGGCAGAAAATGACAAGCCCTTCACGGTACGTCGTGGCGGCACGGTCCTCGATGTCGCACGCCTGGTGCACAAAGATGTTGCGCTAGGTTTGAAGTTTGCGCGCATATGGGGTGCCGAGGTATTCGACGGTCAACAAGTCGGTCCGGAACATCTCGTCTGTGACGGCGATCTTGTTGAGCTGCATTAAGGATTAGGGACCCTGGTTTTCGTCGCGCGTTAGCGGGACGAAGCGAACCGCGATGACATCGCTAACAATCACCTGGCCGTCATCCTCCTTCGTCAGTACCTGGAGAGTCTGCACCTCATCTTCCGCACCGACCGGGATGACCATGTGCCCACCAACCGCAAGCTGTTCGATCAAAGGTTGCGGGACTTCCTCCGGCGCAGCCGTTACCAGGATGGCATCGAATGGGGCCTGATCGGGCCAGCCCGCGTAACCATCTCCGACCCTGGCCGTAACGTTGTTGTATCCAAGGCGTTCCAAAGTGTTCGCGGCACGCCGACCGAGCTCCTCGACTATTTCTATCGTGTAAACGCGGCCTGCCAATTCTGACAGAACCGCGGACTGATAACCGGAGCCCGTACCGATCTCGAGAACCGCGTCGTCTTTCGTCACTGCGGCCAGGTCCGTCATCAACGCGACAATGTACGGCTGGGAAATCGTCTGCCGGGCGCCGATCGACAATGGCCGATTTTCATATGCGTAGCGTTTTTGCTCATCGGGCACGAACTCGTGCCGCGGAACTTGCCCGAGCACAGCCAGCGTACGTTCACTAAGGGGCGGCGCACCGTATTCTTCGGCAAGCCGGGATTCGTCGCGCAGCTCTTCGACCAGCGCCTGCCGCTGTGAGTCGTAACTCGTCTGCCCGCACGCACTGCTCAGTGCAATGCCGCCTGTAA
>WTCH01000189.1 GCA_013138675.1 Woeseiaceae bacterium
CCGCTAGTCTACAGACATTCAAATTTGCCTAGCGTGGCAGACCAAAAGCAAGCAGTACATTGCCCGGCATCTGGCCAAACATGCCATAGCCTGAATAGACGAACAATCGCTCGCCGTCGACGACGACACCGCTGAGATCGATCGCGCCGCCATGGCCTGCGATTCCGTTTCTTGTAGTGAACTCGCGGTTTGTTTCGATGACTCGGAGTACTTCGCCGTTGCCGGCATCGAGCAATCTTAGTTTGCCATCCAGTGCACCCGCATAGACGACGCCGTTGGCGTGCAAGGGTGCTGCTGAATGGCCGTAGTAGAACGAACAGTCCGGCCAGAGATTGTCGGGCTCGCCATCCTGCATCGCGACAAGACCTACACGTGGTGCCGATGAGGCATCAATATCACAGCCTCGTTCGACCATTTTCGACCAGCGAATCTCGCCATCCGTCAGGTCGAGCGCATGAATACCTGGCTTCGGCACATAACCCTCACGCTGCCGTGGCGGGTCCGCAACCGTTACCCAAATCGTATCGCCGGATGTCGACACACCCCAATGAATGCCGCCGTTCGACGTACCCATGCTAAGGCGTTGTTCCCAGATGACCGCACCACTGCGATCCGGGTCGAGCGCGTAGACGTGTCCCGATTTCTGGCCGGCTACGATAATGTCTTTGCCGTTCGTGTCTCGCGTTAGCGTAATGCCGCCGCCAAAATCGAAATCGGGCCCCGCGTCGTCGGGGCAGTTGGCCCGACCGAGATGGCAGGCCACGTTCCAGATATCGCCCGCCAGCGCCTGAAATACCCAGGCTTCCTCCCCGGTTTCGATGTTCAGCGCAATAACCGAGTCGCTGTTATGTGTCGCCGGCGCCGACATATTCTGCGCGGTGCCTATATAGAGAACACCGCGCTTGGTGTCGATTGCCGGCGTCGTCCAGACTCCGGCGCCCGAAGGCCCCCAGATATCGGTGCCGGCACTGGTCGTCCCAACCTTGCTCGCATGTGGCGTTGTCTCGTATTTCCAGAAGATGCTGCCGTCGATCGCGTTGATGGCGGCCACGCCACCGTGTGAGCGGCAGCAAGGATAGGTATCAAGGCCCGCAAGTGCCGTTTCGAATGTCGAAATCGGCACGTACAGCCGATCGTCATGAAATGCCAGCGAACCGCTGATGACCGAGACCGGGAACCAGCGCAATGACGTCTTCCAGCGCATGCGACCGTTGTTGGCGTTGATGGCGTATACCGTGCCGAGATCATCGGCAAAGAACAGCGTCGGTTTGCCATCACTCGTTGTGTCGAGATTCAGAGACGAACGAACCGAGCTGTTCGCGGTAAAACGCCAGTGAATGCAACCCGTCTGCTGATCGAGCGCAAAGACATTGCCATTCGATGTGCCCACGAAAAGTGCCCCATCGGAGGCAACGGGTTGCGAGCGCATCTCTGTAACGCCCGGAAACGCCAGCGACCACTTCAGCTCAAGGTCATCGACATTCTGCGGCGAAATCGCAACGCCAGACTCGATCGAACGCCGATTGCCGCTGCCATAGCCCCAGTTACCTGTTGGCACGGCGCTAACCTCCAGCGGTCCTGCCGAATCGCAAGACTGCTCCTCGACCCACTCGTCCCGAGCCTCGATATTGGCACTGCTCAGATATTTGGATATTGCGTAGCGTTGCTCGCTTGAGAGGTGCGCCGCCTGCTGCTGCATCATGCCGAACTCAAGCGAGCGGGACACGCGTGTGAATGGCATTTTCTTCAGTGTCGCGAGCTCGGGTGCTTTTATGTCCAGCAGCGAATGACAGGTGTCGCAATGTTGCTCGTACAGTACGGCGCCCTGCGCTTCGATCGGGTCGGCCGGGACACCGGGATCGATGTGAATCAATGTCGGCTGGGCATCTTCAATCATCCAGCTCGGAAAATGTGAGTTACTCGTATAAACGCTGCCGTCTTCCGCAATTTCGATATCGCGTGTAAACGTACGCCGCCGTGACATCGGGTAGGTCCGCCAGGTCTCGGACTCGATATGGAATGACATGATCGTGTCCGACTGGTTGCCGTTGACCCAGACGACACCACGGTCGCGATCAACGTTCAGCGCGTAGGGGGTTTCGCTCATGACCGGCAGGTCGTAGAGCGAGAACTCGGCGGCAACAGGGTCGTACTTCGCGAGCTTGCCATCAGTAAATGCGACGATCCAGATATCGCCGTCGGCATCGATACGCAGTCGGCGCGGCCCGTTGAACGGTGTCTCGATAACCGTCACTTCTTCTGTTTCAGGATCGATGACGGCAATATCATCGGCGTACAGGCGCGCAATCCACACTCGACCATCGACCGGCGATACGTCGATGCCGTAGGGCATCGGAAATCCAGTCGTCTCCCAATCGAGGTCCGGCCGGCTGCCAACGTAACCATGCCCGAGGCGGAACTTGATGACCTTGAGTGCCGCCCACTCCATCATTCCCCGTGCGGGAATATCGTAGTAGGTGAACTCCTCAGTCTGGCGGTCAAACATCGCGACCTGCGATGACAGCGCCAGCGTAAACCACACTCGGTCCTTGTCATCCGTACGAATCGTGTGCGGATAAAAACCGTCGTCCATCTTGTGACGTGTGAACTCGCCGTTGTCCGGGTCGAACTCGACGAGTTCCTGCTGCATCGACGGCGTTAGGAATATGTGGCCGTCGGAGGGCGCAATAGCAAAGGAATGCACACCCATATAATTATCCGTTTTCGGGTAAGTTCCCATGCGACTGCCCAGGATGCCGCCGTGCTCTGCATCCTCATCATGCGGAACCTTGAAGACCTCGTATTCACCGGACTGGGGATCAAGGGCGTAGATCCTGTCCATCAGGTTATCGCCGATATACACCTTGCCGTTCGAGTGCAGCACGAAGTCGTGCATTTGCGAGAACTCGTCACCGATCGGCCATTCTGTGATCGTTGCCGATGACAGTCCCGGCTCCCACGCTTCGAAAGGAGGTAACTCTGCGTAGCCGTGGCTCAATTTTTCGTAGGCGGCAACGAGTCCCGCTGGTGCATCATCAACGAAGTCCTCGCTCGCCATCGCACCGTACATCTGCATGCGATCGATGATGTCGACCCATTGCTCTTCAGTGCGCGACAAGCGCATGAACACAGACGCCTGCTGATGACAGAATCCGCAGTGCAGCAGAAAGTGCTCACGCGCCAGGGCCGGTTCTTCAGCCCAGTTGAAATCGAGGTCGGATAACCAGAGGTTTGCCGGCTTGCTCTCGGCGATCAGCTTGTCGTCCACCAACAGCTCGAGCTCCACCTGAAGTGTCGCATCGTCGCTGTCCGCCGTAACCCGTACATCGGAATAGCCCTGCTTGCGCACCAGGAATTTCCGCTCACCGGTGACAACGGTCGGATCGAAGTGAACGACGCCGTCGCTGCCTGTAAACACCGTGAGCTGCGGCACTACAGAATTGACAAGCCCGGGCTTCGGATAGCCGTTGTCTGAGGTATCCACAATGTCGTTGCCGGGGATACTCCGTGTAACCATTGCCGTGGCGAGTGCTTCGCCGTCCTGGTCCGTAACAACGAGCGTTGCTGCCAGCAGCGGCGCCGGCAACAGGAAGAGCAGGAACGCGACTACGAGTTTCATGTCCATATTCTACATCCAAGCACTTGTAACGATTGCCTGAAATTGAGTTTTGGACCATGATCGGCAGGAACATCGGGGGATGAGTCATGACTGACACTGATCAGCAAGAGACCAACAACGACGAAATGCCATTCGTTGCGCCGTGCCGCGAACTGTCCCCGTGGGCGCCGTTTCGCTGGATCAAGCTAGGCGTAAAGGACCTGTTGCAGGCGCCGCAACAAAGCCTGATTTACGGGCTGGCCGTAGCGCTCATGATTGCGATTGTGAGCTTGCTCGCCTGGATGAAGGGCAGCCAGTGGATCATGTTCGCCATGCTCGGCGGCTTCGTCTTCCTGGCACCGTTGACCTGCATTGGTCTCTACGCGATCAGCGCACAACTCGAGCGCGGCCAACCGCCGCTCATGGCACGCAGCCTGCGTGCAGCATTCCGGCGCCACCTCGGCAACGAGATGATTTTTGCAATCATCCTGCTCATTATATTCCTGGTCTGGGCGCGTGCCGCAGTTATCATCACCGTGTTCTTTCCGACTGACGGTGAGCAGACCTGGCGGGACCTGCTGCCCTACCTGGCCTTTGGAAGTATGATCGGATCCGTTTTCGCAGCGGTTACGTTTTGCGCCAGCGCCTTCTCGCTCCCGATGATTATGCACCGCAATGTGGACAGTATTACTGCGATTGTTACGTCGGTGAATGCCGTGCTCCGCAACAAACGCGCGATGTTCATCTGGCTGACAATTATCGTCGCCAGCCTGTTGCTCGGGCTCGTCACCGCCTTCGTCGGACTGATCGTGATCATCCCTGTCATCGGGTATGCGGCTTGGCACGGGTATCTCGAAACGATCGACGCGGAGGAGTTTCCGCGTCACGACGTCGGCATTACCTCGGTGCCACGGAGCGAATCCAACGCGACGTAGCTCGCACCCAGCAAACCCGGCTGCGAGTGCGTTATGAGCTCCGTTGGAATGCTTTCCATGTGCTGCCGGTAGCGGCCCTTGCTTTCGAAACCGGCACGAAATCCGCTTGCCGCAAACAGTTCGGGATACCGCCGCACAATGCCGCCGGCGATAAAGACCCCGTCTTTCGCACCGAATGCCAGGGCGATGTCGCCGGCATATTGTCCAAGGAGTTCAAAGAACAGCTGGACGGTCTCGCTGGCGTGACTATTCGTCGCCGCAAAGATTTCCCCGGCAGACAATGCTTGAGATTCTGATCCACGCAACTCGCCGAGTGCCCAAAACAGGTTTTCCAGCCCTGTTCCGGATACCAGTCTCTCTACGGAAACTCTGTCAAAGCGACGCCGCAAGACCTTGAGCACCTCGCGCTGGCGTTCGGTTTCCGGAGCAAAACCGTTGTGGCTCGCCTCCGAGACGATTGGCACTAGCGTATTGCCGTGTTTCTTGAGTCCAGCCGTTCCCAATCCGGTCCCTGGACCAACGATGGCCACAGTGAATTGCTCGCGCTCTATCAGACCGGGCAATGCCGACAAGAACGGCACGGAATATGCGATCGCTTCAAAGTCGTTAATAAGGCGAACCGTGGCGCCAGGGAAGTTCCCTCGTAGTTCTTTGACAGAGATACGCCAGGGATTATTTGTGAACTGGACGACATCATTGATGACCGGGCCGGCCGCCGCCAGGCAAATCCCATCCGGTTGAGGGGCACCGACTTTGTCGAGGTATTCGGCGATAGCTGCATCCGCCGACGCAAAATCAGCGCACTGCAGCGTCTCCTCGTGCGAGAACCCGGGAGCGCTTTGGTCGGCGAGCGCAAAACGCGCATTCGTGCCGCCGATATCACCGATTAGCATGGTTCGCTCAGCCATCCATCTTCCTGTCGTCTATGCAGTCCGGCTATGCTCTCACAAGGCTGGGCCGACCGCATCCTGTTGTATTTGTTACACATAGATACTTGCCAAACCTTCCGTGTGGGCTGGATTGTGGTAAAACTCAGGCCTTGACTGGCGATCGCCTACTACAATTAGTACATGAAGGTCGAAAACCCGACATCGCGTGACATAGCCGACCTCGCCGGCGTTTCCCAGGCGACGGTATCGCGTGCCCTGCGTAACAGCCCGCTAGTGCGCCAGGAAACGCGCGAACGCATTCAGGAGATCGCCCGCGAACTCAACTACTTTGTGAATCGCAATGCGGCAGGACTGCGCACCCATCAGAGCAATACGATCGCGCTGCTGCTGTTCGATGAAACCGAAGGGGCGGACGCGCAGATCAATCCGTTTTTCCTGTCGATGATCGGTTACATCACACGATCGGCGGCAAGCATGGGCTACGACGTACTCGTGTCGTTGCAGCAACTGACCGATGACTGGCATGTCGAATACCAGGCCAGTCATCGCGCCGACGGTATCATCCTGCTCGGCTACGGTGACTACGTCAGTTATCGGGAGAAACTCGACGCGCTGGCAGCGGCGAATACCCGCTTCATTATTTATGGTGCGGACACGGCTGACCAACCCGGCCTGTCACTGGGCTGCGATAACGAAAAAGGCGGCCTGCTTGCGACAAATCATCTGATTAGCCTGGGTCGCAAGCGAATCGTCATCCTTGGCGACACGTCGCTGCGCCACCCGGAATTTGCGTCACGCCATGACGGTTATATCAGTGCGATGCGCAAAGCCAACCTCCCTATGGACGCAGCGCTCAAGATTCACGCTGATAACACGGAAGAGGACAGCTACCGGGCCGTGCAGGAATTGCTCAACCGCGACGCGTCCTTCGACGGCCTGTTCGCCGTGACCGATGTACTGGCGATTGGCGCAATGCGAGCGATTGTGGATGCGGGGCGCCGAGTCCCTTGGGACGTCAGCGTGGTCGGGTTCGACGACCTGCCACTCGCGGCGTCAGTTAATCCACCATTGACGACCGTGCAGCAAAATATCCGGGAAGCCGGTGAAGGCATGGTCAAGTCCATCGTCCGCCTGATCGAAGGAGAGCCAGTCGAGTCGGTGAAATTGCAGCCGAAGCTGATCGTGCGCCGGTCCTGCGGGGCTAAGACGTAGGTTCGGCATCCTTGTCAACGAGCAACGTGGACACACCGGCGACGATCATCAGGACGCCGCCAATCACGAGTCCGTAGATACTCTTCATGTCGAAGAATTCCCGTAACACCAGGCCGAGCACACTCGCTGCCACGAGCTGCGGTATCACAATGAAGAAATTGAAGATGCCCATGTAGATGCCCATTTTGTTCGACGGCAGGTTGCTGGACAGCAACGCGTAAGGCAACGACAAAATTGATGCCCACGCGATGCCGACGCCAATCATCGAGACAGCCAGTAAGGCAGGGTCGCGAATAAACACGAAACTGATAAGCCCCACACCACCGATGCACAGGTTGATCAGGTGACTGATACGACAGCCGAGTCGCTTTACAACAACAGGAATCGCGATTGCGGCTAGCGCCGCGATGCCGAACTTGGCGCCGAACAGTACGCCGACCCAGTTCGCGCCTTCATTGTAGAGAGCAGAAGAAGGATCGGTCGTCCCATAGTGGTGGCTCGTAACGCCGGGTGTGCCATAAATCCACATGGCAAACATTGCGAACCAGGAGAAGAACTGCACAACCGCGAGTTGCCGCATCACTTTCGGCATATGAAAGAGATCGTGCATGACGTGGTAGAGGCCGTTGTCGGTCTGCCCTTTATTTTGCAGTACGCTCGTTACGACCTGCAGGATACCGAACGCAACAAAACCGCCCGCAAGCACATACAATTGCTTGTCGAGACCAGCGGCAACGATCCAGTACCACATCACCATGCCAATCGCTGTCCAGGACAGACCACCATTCCGATATTTGTTCGCGGCTCGCAACTCGGTGTCTTCGGCGACATGCGCCGCCGGACGCGCCGCATCGAATTCCGCGAGTTCTTTCGGCGAGTATTCGCGCGTGCGAAATACTGTCCACGAAACAGCCAGCAGGAAAGCAGCGCCGCCCATATAGAACGACCATTTAACGGAATCGGGCACGACGCCGGGCGCGGCCGTGTTACTGATGTCGAACCAGTTCGTCATCATCCAGGGGAGCGCTGATGCAACAACACCGCCGATGCCGATGAAGAACGTCTGCATCGCAAAACCACCGGTTCGTTGCTTCTCGGGCAGCATGTCACCGACGAAGGCACGAAACGGTTCCATCGAAATGTTGATGCTCGCATCCATGATCCAGAGCATTCCCGCCGCGACCCAAAGCACAGGTGAATTTGGCATCACGAATATCGCCAGCGATGCGAGTATTGCGCCAACGAGGAAGAACGGGCGGCGACGACCCAGGCGATTCCAGGTGCGGTCCGACATGTAGCCGATAATCGGCTGTACGATCAGGCCCGTCAGCGGTGCGGCGATCCAGAGAATCGGAATATCATCGATGTCGGCCCCAAGCGTCTGGAAGATGCGGCTGACATTGGCATTTTGCAGCGCGAAGCCGAACTGGATGCCCAGAAAGCCGAAGCACATGTTCCAGATCTGCCAGAAATTGAGTTGGGGTTTTTGCTTCATTTCTTGTTCTTGTTGGGCAATCCGATCATTGTAGCAAGCAGCCCACTCTCAAAGGCCCGCCTGCAAACGTATTCATCCCCGGCAAGGCCTTGAAATGACTAACATTGCTGACTTTATGAGTATTCGTTACCTAATTCTTCTGCTATTCATCGTCCTTGGCTGCAGCACCTCCGCGAAGGCGGATTTCGGCAGCTATGTCGGGCACGAGCGTAATGAGCAGTCGCTGCTCGTGCAGACCGACATGGGCGAACTCAGGCTTACGGTTATCGACGATGCGGCTTTTGAAGTTCACTACGTCGAGAATGGCGTCAAGCAGCTGCCGTCATTTGCATTGCAAGGGTCGCCGGCGCAGATCAGGGCGCAGCTGACTGAGTCAGAAGAAACGCTTGAATTCGCTACCGCCGAACTGACTGCAATCATTCACAAATCACCCCTGCGTATCGAGTATCGATATCGCGGCGAGGAACTCCTGTCTGAGGAGGCCGGTTATTTCAACGGCGAAAACGGTGTCGGCTTTCGCTTTGCACTCGATGACGGCGAGAAAATCATGGGCGGCGGCGAGCGCGTGCTTGGCATGGACCGGCGTGGCTATCGTATGCCGCTCTACAACCGGGCTCACTACGGCTACGAGACCGAGTCGCGGCAAATGTACTACGGTGTGCCGGCCGTCATGTCATCCGACAAGTACATGGTTGTATTCGACAACTCTGCCAGCGGCTGGCTCGATATTGGTGAGACCGAAAGCGATGTATTGCAATTCGAGGCTGTCGGCGGACGCACAGCCTATCTTGTCATCGCGGGCGACGACTACCCTGCCCTGATCCGCAATTACACCGACGTGACCGGACGGCAACCTCTGCCGCCTCGCTGGGCGTTCGGGAACTTTGCTTCACGCTTCGGTTATCGCTCGGAGCAGGAAGTACGCGATGTCGTACGTCGCTTCCAGAGACAGAAAATTCCGCTCGACGCGGTCGTCATCGACATATTTTGGTTCGGGCCCGACATCCAGGGTCACATGGGTAAGCTGGACTGGGATCGCAATGCCTGGCCGACGGCCGAGGACATGATCAGCGACTTTCGCGACGACGGCATTAATACCATCGTGGTCACGGAACCGTTCATCCTGAGCACGTCTGACCGATGGCAGGATGCGGTCGACAACGAGGCTCTGGCAAAGAACGACAGCGGCGATCCGCGGAGATTCGACTTCTATTTTGGCAACACCGGGCTCGTCGACGTGTTCAACGAGGCGGCGCAGGACTGGTTCTGGAAGCCCTACGCCATGCTGTTCGAACAGGGCGTGGCCGGCAGCTGGGGCGATCTCGGTGAACCCGAAGTTCATCCGGGCGACGCACTGCATTGGCTGAGCGACGCCGGAATCCAGGCAACAGGTGACGAGGTACACAATGCCTTCGGCCATGCGTGGACCAAAATGGTCTACGAGAGGCAAATCGAGAACTACCCCGACATGCGGCCGATGATCATGATGCGTTCGGGTTTTGCCGGTACGCAGCGCTACGGCATCATCCCGTGGACCGGAGATGTAAATCGCACCTGGGGAGGTCTAAAACCACAGGTCGAGCTGAGCCTGCAAATGAGCCTGCTGGGCCTCGGCTACACGCACTCCGATCTCGGCGGTTTCACGAAGGGCACGCCGGAAGACACTGCGCCGTTCAACAAGGAGCTCTATCTCCGCTGGCTGCAGTACGGCGTATTCCAGCCCGTGTACCGGCCCCACGCGCAGGACGGGATGCCAGCCGAGCCCGTTTTCCACGATCGCGAAACTCGTAACATCGTCCGCGATTACATCGAGCTGCGCTACCGCTTGCTACCTTACATCTACACGCTGGCCTATGAGAACAGCACGACCGGCATGCCACTGATGCGACCTCTGTTCTTCGAGGACCAGGACGATACATCACTCATTGACGAGAAAGATGCCTACCTGTGGGGCAATGCCTTCCTGGTCGCGCCTGTCACTGATCCCGACGTTGAAACAGTTGATGTCGATCTACCGGCCGGCGCCTGGTTCGACTTCTGGAATGGCACACGCTACGACGGCGACAGCAGTGTTTCGATCCCGGTCGACCTCGAGACGATTCCTGTCCTTGTTCGAGCAGGTTCATTCATTCCGATGACGAACGACATCGAAACGACGCGAGATTATTCGAGTGAAGAGCTGACACTGCACTATTACGCCGATGAATCCGTCCGCAACGCCACCGGTCAGATGTACGAGGACGACGGCATGAGCCGTCTCAGTCTCGACCAGGGTGAATTCGAGCTACTCAAGTTCCGTGCACAGCAAGACGGCGATTCGCTAACGATCGAACTACGACGCAACGGCGGCGACTACGACGGTCGGCCAGATGAGCGTGAACTCGAAATCGTCATTCACAACTGGTCGGCGCCAGTGGCAACTTCTCGTTTCAATGGCAGGGCGATTCGCATGGATCACAGTCGCCGCCATAACACGCTCACGGCGCGGGTCGACTGGGATCATTCGGATGTGACGCTCGAAATAAACCGGGTTGAAACGCCCAACAAGCCCGTCGTCTACCAGGTCATGACGCGTCTCTTCGGCAACAAGAACACGACCAACAATCCCTGGGGCACGATTGAAGAGAACGGCGTCGGCAAATTTGCAGACTTTACCGCCGACGCACTTGCGGGCATTCGCGAAATCGGAGTAACCCATATTTGGTACACAGGCGTGCCGCACCATGCGCTTATTCGCGACTACACCGACTACGGCATCAGCAACGATGACCCGGATGTCGTCAAGGGCCGTGCCGGGTCGCCCTATGCCGTCAAGGATTATTACAACGTCAATCCAGACCTTGCTATTGATCCTGCGCGTCGCCTCGAAGAGTTTGAGGAACTGATCGCGCGCACGCACGCGCAGGGCATGAAAGTCATCATCGACATCGTGCCTAACCACGTAGCACGCAACTACGAATCGATCTCGCGGCCCGAGGGCGTCGAGGATTTTGGCGCCAGCGACGACACGTCGGTCGAATGGATACGCGACAACAATTTTTACTACGTTGTTGGTGAAGATTTTGGCGTGCCCGACCCGCACGGCGATTACGCGCCACTCGGCGGCGAGCGGCATCCACAGGCCGACGGCCGGTTTGACGAGTCGCCGGCCAAATGGACAGGCAATGGCGCACGCGAGGCCCAACCTGCGTTCGACGACTGGTACGAAACCGTAAAAATGAACTATGGCGTACGACCCGATGGCAGCTATGCCTTCGACAAACTGCCTGAGGCGGCACGTAAGTGGTCGATCGAGCAGCATGCCGATTTTTGGGCAGACAGGGACGTGCCCGATAGCTGGAACAAGTTCCGCGATATCGTCTTGTACTGGACAGCAAAAGGCGTGGACGGATTCCGTTTCGATATGGCCGAAATGGTCCCGGTCGAGTTCTGGAGCTTCCTGAATTCTTCGATCAAGGCGGCAAATCGAGACGCGTTTCTCTTGGCCGAGGTTTATAACCCCGATCTCTACAGGGACTACCTGCAGCTCGGCCGCATGGACTTCCTTTACGACAAAGTTGGTCTGTACGACGCGCTCAAGTCGATCATGCAAGGTCAGGAAAGCACCGCCGCAATCGCGACCGTACAAGCCGACGTGCTCGACATTGAAGAACACATGCTGCATTTCCTCGAAAACCACGACGAGCAACGCATCGCGAGCCCGAACTTTGCCGGCGACCCGAACAAGGCGAAGCCAGCGATGGTTGTGTCCGCACTGCTCAGCCGGTCACCGACAATGCTCTACTTTGGCCAGGACGTCGGCGAGCCCGGGGACGGTGATGCAGGTTTCGGCAGCCCGACGCGCACCACGATCTTCGATTACTGGGGCGTCCCGGCACACCAACGATGGATGAACGACGGCAAGTTTGATGGCGGACAACTTACTGACGAAGAAAGAGACCTGCGCGACTTCTACAGGCGGCTGCTGAATCTCAGCGCGACGCACAAGGCGATGCAGGGTGAATACACCGACGTTGCGACGGGTAACGAAAGACTGTTTGCGTTCGCACGCTGGCATGGCGACGAGCAACTCATCGTCGTCAGCAATTTCGACCACGAGTCATCTCACCAAACGAAACTCGAGATCCCTGCCGACCTGATTTTCGAGTGGCAACTCGCGGACGGCCGCTACGCACTTGATGAACAGCTGTACGGCGAAAACAACGCAAGATTGGTCGTCGATGGCGGTTCTGCCTACGTGTTGCTGGAGCTCGATCCGCTCGAATCGGTTGTTTTCGAGCTAGGTGCCGCAGACATCGAACGACACACTGATTTCGCTTCACAGTTTGTTGGCCCGCGTCATGTCGATGTGTGGTTGCCAAAAGACTATGAGGAGTCTGACAAGACGTATCGTGTTTTGTACTTCCACGACGGCCAGAACCTGTTCAATCCCGAGTGGGTCTACTACACGCAGACAGACTGGGGCATCGACGAGACACTGCAGCGACTGATTGACGAGGGCGAAGTTGATGACACGATCGTCGTCGGCATCTGGAGCACTGCAGAACGGATGGCCGAGTACATGCCGTGGGACCTCTACCAGGCTACGTCGGATGAGTATCGGACGGCCATCAATAAATACATGAGCAGTGAACCCACGTCGCGAGAGTACCTGCGATTTGTTGTCGAAGAGCTCAAGCCATTTGTCGACAACAACTATCGAACGAAACCCGGAAGAGACGACACGATGATGATGGGCTCAAGCATGGGCGCACTGAT
>WTCH01000223.1 GCA_013138675.1 Woeseiaceae bacterium
CTGCCGGTTACACAGCCGTGCAAATATCGCCACCCAACGAGCATATCCAGGGACCTGCCTGGTGGACGCGTTACCAGCCCGTCAGCTACAAGATCGAAAGCCGCAATGGCACACGTGCGGAATTTGCCGATATGGTTGCGCGCTGCAACGCCGCAGGCGTCGACGTTTACGCCGATGCGGTGATCAACCACATGGCAGGCTTTCCACAAGGCGTCGGTATAGCAGGATCAGACTTCGCTGAGTACTCGTACCCTGTCCCTTACGACTACGACGATTTTCATCACTGCGACCGCAACGACGATGGCCGCATTGTCGACTATCAGGATCTCTGGGAGATACAGACCTGCGAGCTCGGTGCGCTTGACGACCTCGACACGAGCAAGCCTGAGGTGCAGGCGAAGATTGCTGCGTATCTCAACGACTTGATGAGCCTGGGTGTTAAAGGGTTTCGCATGGATGCCGTCAAGCACATCGATCACGACGAATTGCACGCCATTCTGCAACAGGTCGACGGTGACCCGTTTATCTACCAGGAAGTCATCGACCGCGGTGGCGAACCTATCAGTGCGATGAACTATGTTCGCGACGGTCGCGTCACCGAGTTCAAGTATGCCGCCCTCATCCTGGATTCTTTCGAGCGCGGCAACCTCGACGCGTTAATCGAGTTCTGGACAGCTCCCGGCTGGTTGCCCTTTGATGATGCCGTCGTTTTCGTCGACAACCACGATATCCAGCGTGGCCACGCGTTCGGCGACGAGGTCGTCAACTATAAGGATGGCAAACGTTACGAACTTGCGGTCGCCTTCATGCTCGCACATCCCTATGGTTACCCGCTCGTTATGTCGAGCTACGCTTTTGAAGATGATCAACAAGGCCCTCCCGATGTCTCACCGCACGATGCGGGTGGCTGTGGCGAAACGTGGATCTGCGAACATCGTCGCGACTCGACTACTGCAATGGTCGGTTTCCGCAAGGCAACGGCAGGATCGGAGCTGGTCCATTGGGACATCGTCAATGATTCGGTCATCTCTTTCGGCCGCGGCGACAAAGGCCATATCCTGATCAACACTGGTGAACAAGCGGCGGACGTCATAGTCGATACCGAACTACCGGCGGGTGACTACACCGACATCGTTGGGGCGCGCCCGATCGCAGTGAAAGATGGCGTGATCGATACAACACTTGAGCCACTAAGCGTTGTCGCCGTTCTGGCAAATAAAGAGTGAGTTCCATTCAGCCATCGCGCATTGCTTACGGCTGCATGCGCATCGAGGGCGACGCCGGTAAACGGGCCGTGCGTGCCGCAGTCGATGCCGGCTACACGCTATTTGATCATGCCGATATTTACGGTGGCGGTACTTGCGAGACTCTGTTCGGTGAGGTGCTGCGTGAGTCACCGGGGTTGCGCGAAAAGATACTGCTCCAAAGCAAGTGTGTCGTTCGTTTCGCGGACGATAGCTCGCCTGCGCGCTACGATTCTTCTCGTGAGCACATCATTAGTAGTGTCAACGGATCGCTGGCACGTCTCGGTGTCGAGCAGCTTGACCTCTTCCTGGTACACCGGCCGGACTACCTGATGAATGCTGAGGAGGTCGCCGTCGCATTCGACACCCTGAAGTCCTCAGGCAAGGTCGCTCGTTTTGGTGTCAGCAATTTCTCGACATCGCAGTTCGACCTGTTGCAGTCGGCGTTGCCTGATCCATTGCTCGTCAACCAGGTCGAGATCAACCTGCACAACATCGATGCGCTCAATAACGGTGTACTCGACCAGTGCCAGCGTCTCGGCATCACGCCACAGGCCTGGTGCCCGATTGCCGGTGTAGCCTATCCGGCCTGGGGCAACACGTTTACGGATGAAGACACTGCTCGAATTCGCGCAGAACTGGAAATACAGTCGGAGAAGTACAACACCGAAGACTGGCTCATCGCCGTGGCCTGGCTACTGAAGCACCCTGCCGGTATTTCGCCGATTATTGGCTCGACAACGCCTGACCGAATCCGAGCCGCAGTGACCGCCCTGGATATCGACTACAGCCGCGAAGACTGGTACCGCCTGCTCGAAGCACGGAACGGGGTATCAGTCCCTTAGCACAGCCAGTTGTTCCTGGTGCGAATTGAAATTGAGCGCGCAGCCCTTGCGGAATTTGGCGATGTCTTCCAGCTTGTACTTGTGGGCCAGTTCACTGCCGGGACGGACCTGTTCATCAGACGGGTAAATACCTTTACCCGCGAGCAGGCAGTTCCATGAGACGTTCGGAAAATACGCGTCAAGATTCTGGCGCTCGAGTTCGTCCGTGATGTTGTCGCCCTTCATCCACGCCGTCAGAAGTTCGTGTAATGAGCGCGAGATCTTGTCATTGCTGCCGCAGTCTCGCCAATACTCGGTGTCCGTGCGCGTACTGATGCGGTAGTGGCATACAATGTAGTCACGCACGGCATCGAAGCGCCTGCTGATACGATCATTGAACTCACCACGGAACTCGTCGGTGAGGTTGCCTTTGTTCGCAGCTTCGATGAAGCGGACAACCGTCTCCTGAACCATATCCAGCGCCGTTGCTTCCAGCGGTTCGATAAAACCTTGTGACAAGCCGACGGCCAGGCAGTTTTTGTGCCAGTGCTCCTTGACCCGGCCCACCTTGAAATTCAGGTGGCGAGCGTCGACGTCCGAGTCGAGCAGCCCGAGGTGCTCCCTGAATTCGCGCTCGGCTTCGTCGTCGTCAACGTACTTCGAACTGTAGACATAGCCATTGCCGAATCGGCTTGTCAGCGGGATCTTCCAACCCCAACCGTGATTGAGCGCCGTCGAGACCGTCTGCGGCTCCGGGTTTTCGTCGGGGTCCGTCGGGAACACGACGGCCGAATCGTTAAACAAAACGTCTTCGCAATTCTCGAACGGGACACCCAGCGCCTCTTGCAGTAGCCGACTCCTGAAGCCCGTTGAGTCGACGTAGAAATCGGCCTTGATCGTGTCTTCCGTGTCCGTTTGCAGGTAGTCGATATAGCCGTCGTTCTTGAGCACGACGCCGGTGACCGTCGCTGCCCGGTACTTGACGCCCCTTTTCTCCGCCCACTCGCGCAGGAATACGCCGAGCAGCCCGGAATTGAAGTGGTAGCCGTACTTCATCTCAAACGGGAAGTTCGGTGGCGCGATTGGCGCGAGCCTCTGCTTGGCCAATTCCCAAGCCGAAAAAAACTGGCTGGGATGCCCATCGAGGTCGACACCTTGCCGACGCAGGTGGCTGTTGTGAAAAAAGGCCGGCAGGAGAGCCTCGTCGTGCTGGTTCAGGAACGGGTGAAAGTACTCTTCGAAACCGGGTCGGGTCGACCAGCCGCGAAATGTGATGCCAACCTTGTAGGTTGCATCGCAGCGGCTCATCCAGTCACTTTCCTCGACCCCGATGACATCCAGGAAGTGCTTGAGCGGTGGGGTCGATCCCTCGCCGACACCAATAATCCCGATATTGGGTGACTCGACCAGGGTGATGTCCAGGTCTTTGTCTTTCCAGTGCATCGCCATCAGGTTGGCAGCGATCCACCCGGCGGTTCCACCGCCCAGAATTACTATACTTTTCATGCTCTCGCTCTTACCGCAATGCGTTACGCCAGCGTATCAAAAAAAACCGTCCGACAAGCAATGCTCCTCGGACGGTTATTTGACTGTCCCTCGGGGGGAGTCGTCAGGGGGCTGTCTCCTAGAACTTGTAGTTCAATCCGAAGTAGTACTGGCGACCGAACTCTTTGAACTCACCGAACGCGTCAGCCACGCCATACTCGATCGTGTTTTCCTCGTTCGTCAGGTTGTTACCCGAGACTATGATGCTCAAACCATTGTTGAACGCGTAGCCGACTTGCGCGTCAACCGTTGAATACGGCTGAGCGAGCGTCGGCGAATTGGCGCCCGGAACCGCGAGGTTCTGTACGAATTCGTCACGATGACGCATGTTGATGTGAGCACTGAAACCACCAAGATCGTAGAACACGGTAGCGCTCCAGACGTTCTCGGACAGGCCCGGTAACGGCAGATTCTGGCTGTAGAACGATCCGCCGCTGACCTCGGTCTCGCTCTGGGTGTACGAGTAGCTTGCGGTCGCACCCAGACCGGACCAGGCACCTGGCAGGCTATCGAAAGTCTTGGTGCCCGCCAGCTCGATGCCGCGAATGTAGCCGCCCTTGTTGTTGTTCAGGAAGGTCTGGTAGATGTTCAGGTAGGTATCAGGCGGCGCGATGATGCCGAGGTCGTCCGGAATATCGTCTCCCGTGAACTGCGTCGGACCTTCGACCAGCGACTCGATGTCCTTCCAGAATACGGCAACCGTTACTGCCCCACCATCGTCGAAGTAGTGCTCGTACGAGATATCGAACTGGTTAGCACGGAACGGATCGAGGTACGGCGTACCGTTGGTCCAGACGTTGTACTCGGTCAAACCGTCATTGGGATTACCCGGATCGTCAAGTACACCACCGAACCATGAGCCGGCACCACCCTTCATCTGGCCAACCGGCGGACGGCCAATTACCTTGGCGGCCGCGACACGAAGTATGTCGTTTTCGGTGAGCTCGAAGTTCAGGTTGAGGGACGGCAGCGTGTCGGAGAATTCCGGACCGTAGTTAACGTAGTCCAGGTTGTCCTGCGTGACGCCCACGCCGTCGGTGATCGGCGTGCCATTGCCCGCGCCTACATTCTGCAGGCCGATCGTCTTCACATCGGTCTTCACATAGCGGATGCCTAAATTGCCGGTAACCGGGACGTTGCCCATCTGGAAGTCGAAGTTAGCCATCAGGTAAACCGCTTCAGTCTCTTCCTCGATGTCGTTCGACTCAATGAAGGTCCAGTCACGGCTATGCAGCTTGATGCCTTGATCGTTGCCAGCGCCAAAGATGGAGGCGCCCAGGGCGTTAATATCTGTAACCACGAAGTGATCCGGTACACCCGGGAGCGACTGGGTCTTGACGAAGCCGGCTACTGATTGCGGTGCACAAGCGAGGCTTGACGTGTTGTCCTCGCACCAGCCATTGGCCTGGCCGCTACGCGAGCCGTACAGGAACGTGCCGCGGTCGGCGCCAAAGGTGCGATCCGAAAGGCGGACACCCGCTTCAATCCCTGAAACAAAACCCCAGTCGACGTCTTGCGCAAAATCGACACTAAACGAATGAATATCGTCGGTGTAGACGTGCGGGTAGCGCTCGTAGCGCGACAGCATGATCGAATTCGGGTCGGTGAAGTCGACGCCGGCGAATTCGCCCGTCGCGATGCCACTGCCGTTCAGCGTATAAGTGAATTCCTGGTTGAGTACTTCACCGCCGCCCGGTGCATAGGCATGCATTGATGCGATGCGGTCCTCACGAGTCTTCTCACCGCTCGCCGTATACACATCCAGGGTCAGAGTGCTTCTGTCTGTGGGATACCACTGCAGGTTAACGCCGAAAGTATCGCTGTCGGAGGTGGTCGTCTGGTCCTCGGTACGCGCCTCAAACCAGGGATGCGACTGGTTGTTCAAATTGGGATCGCCGCCTATTGTCGCGCCCGTGACGAGTCCGTTCTCGATCGTCCAGTTGCTGACGTTGCTATTGGTTTCGTCTTCGTCGATGCCGCCAACCGTAATACCCTGGCGCTCGTCGTTACGATCGAATTCGGAACGGAAGTAGTCGACCTGCGCCCGAATCTTGTCGTTAGGCTCGAAAACTATCGTGCCCAAAATACCGGTGCGCTCGTCAGTACCGGTACCCCCCTGCCACTGGAAGGCACGCGGAATGCGCTCTTCGGTACCGTCGCCGTCAACATCGCGACTGCCGTAACCAAGCTGGTTGTCGGCGCCACCGCGCGAG
>WTCH01000286.1 GCA_013138675.1 Woeseiaceae bacterium
GTCATCGCGAACGCCATAACCGTTCTGTCCAACAATGTATTGCGACGCAGAGCCGCGACCGTGCCGGCCGCCACGCCGACGCAGATGGCGAGCAGCATGGCCATGGCGCCGAGCTTCAGAGAGACAGGAAATGCATTGCCAATGAGTTCACTGACCGTGTGATCCCGGTAGTGGTACGACGGTCCCATGTCGCCGCGCAGCAGCCCGGACAGGTAGTTTGTGAGCTGCTCGTGCAGCGGCGCGTCCAGATTGTACGCCGCTTCGAGCGCTTCGCGAGTCTCGGGTGGCAGGACGCGTTGATCGGCAAAGGGGCCACCCGGTGCGGCATGCACCATCAGAAAGGCAAGCACAATTACCAACAGCAGCGTCGGAATTGCGCCCAACAGTCGCTTCAGGGCGTATCGCAGCAAGGCTGGGTTCCGATTAGGGTGTGGCGCCTGCGGGCGCCAGGCTAAGGTGCTGACTGTAATGATAATCCAGCACATTGTCTTCCCAGCCAACGACATCGGGACTGACGAGGTGCTTGCTCACGTAGAAGTACAGCGGAATAACGGGGTGGTCAGCCAGCAATTCGCGCTCCGCCTCTTCGAGATAGAGGCGCCGCCCCTTCGGGTCCACCTGCTCGGCAGCGCTTTGCATCAACGAATCAAAGTCCTGGTTTGAATACCGCGGCATATTCGACGCGTTGTCCGACTCCATGAGGCTCAGGAACGTGTGGGCGTCGTTGTAGTCACCGATCCAGCTGGAAAAAAAGACTTGCGTGATGTCGCCGGCAGCAATGTTCGCCAACAACACCTGAAATTCTTCATTGATGAGCTTCGTTTCCACGCCCAGCACCTCTTTCCACATGGCCTGTATGGCGAGCGCGATGCGTTGCTGGGTATCGGACGTGTTGTAGCGCAGCTCGAAGCGGAGCGGATTGTCCGGGCCGTAGCCGGCCTCGGCAAGCAATCTGCGCGCGTGTGCGTTGCGCTCATTCTGTGTCTGGTCGGCATAATTAAAGCGCCGCGGTTCATAGTTGTCGACGCCTGGCGGCACCCAGCTGTAGGCCGCAGCTTCACCGCGCCCCGTGATGCTTTCGACGAGAACCTCCCGATCGATCGCCATCGACAGCGCTTCGCGCAGTTTCGGGTTGTCATTAAATGGCGGCTTGGTCAGGTTGAAGCCGTAGTAATACACACCGAGGTAGGGCGCGACATGCAGCTCATCCGGATACTCCTCACGCACCCTTGCAAAGCTGTCCGGTGGGACGACGTCTGTGATGTCCAGTTCGCCCGCCCGATAACGATTCAACTGCGCCATTTCCTGCGTAACTACGTGATGCCGCACTTCGTCGATCGCCGTAGCCGCATTGTTCCAGTACTGCTCGTTGCGACTTAGCGCCAGCACAGAACCCGGCTCCCAGCTATCGAGTTTGTACGCACCGTTCGACAACAGGTTTCCGTCACGCGTGAATGCGTCGCCGTGCTCGGCTATCGACCCCGGGTGTACCGGGAAGGTGCTCGGCGCGCTCAGCAGGCTCAGCAAGTATGGCGTCGGGCGCTCGAGCGTAATGACCAGCGTGTGGTTGTCGACCGCCTCAACCCCGAGCTCTGACGGTGTCAATTCGCCGTCGACTATCTCGCTGGCGTTCAGTACACCGGCAATCATGCTCGAATAAAACGCGGCCGTTGCCGGGTCGACGAGTCGCCGCAAGCTGAACGCGAAGTGCTCGGCGATCAGGGGGTCGCCGTTAGACCAGCGCGCATCCTCGCGAAGACGAAACGTGTAAACAAGGCCGTCGTCGGAAATGCTCCATTCTTTCGCGGTGCCCGCTACGAGCTCTCCTGTCGGCGAATAGCTGAGCAAGCCTTCGCCGATGTCGCGCAATACGACACCCGCCTGCACGCTGCGCGCCTTGTGTGGGTCGACCGACTCCGGGTCAGTCAGCAGCCCGCGATGCAGCACCGAGGCTACGGGGCCACCGACCTGCGGTACGCCCTGGTATTGCCAAACGACGGCAACAGCGGCGGCCAGTATCACAAGGTATACGAGTGCGCGCTTCTTGCTAATCATGCAGATTTCCTGAGCTGGCGCTTCTTTATATGGATCAATAATAGCGACACGGCTGACGGCGTCATGCCCTCAAGCCGCGACGCCTGTCCCAGCGTGACCGGCCGAGCCAGTTGCAGCCGTTGCCGTGCCTCATTCGACAAACCGTCGACGTCGCTGTAGTCCAGGTCCTCGGGCAGGCGCAAAGATTCCTGTTTTGCCTGCTTCGCGATCTCACGCTCCTGCCGGTCAATGTAGCCCGCATATTTGGCCTGCACCTCGATCTGTGTCTCAACTTGCTCGCGCACTTCCGCATCGAGATCTGGGCTATTTTTACCAACGGCATCCAGGCTGACGACGTCCGCGTACCTGAACTCGGGTCGCTTGAGCAACTCGATCGCCCGCACGCCCTCCGGCTTGATCTTGATCCCAGCGAGACGTTGTTGCTCGGCTTTGACCGCCTCGACTTTTTTGTTGAACGCCGACCAGCGCATATCGCCGACCAGGCCAAGCTCTCGGCCAGTCGGTGTCAGTCGCTGGTCGGCGTTGTCCTCGCGTAACGTCAGCCGGTATTCCGCCCGGCTCGTAAACATTCGGTATGGCTCACTGACACCGCGCGTAATCAGGTCATCGACCAGGACACCAATGTACGCCTCCTGCCGCTGCGGAAACCACTCCGCCAGCCCGAGTGCCCGCCTCGCGGCGTTGACCCCGGCCAGGAGCCCCTGCGCGCCGGCCTCTTCGTACCCCGTTGTGCCATTGATTTGCCCCGCAAAATACAGCCCTGTCAGCGGCCTCGTTTCGAGCGTTGGCTTCAGGTCGCGCGGATCGAAGTAATCGTATTCGATGGCATAACCCGGCTGCGTGATATGCGCGTGTTCAAACCCGGGGATCGAGCGCACGAAGCGTAATTGTGTCTCGAACGGCAGGCTGGTCGAAATGCCGTTCGGGTAGACGATATTCGTGCTGAGCCCTTCGGGTTCGACAAACACCTGGTGAGAATTCTTGTCGGCAAAACGAACAACCTTGTCTTCAACCGACGGACAATAACGGGGCCCAACGCCCTCGATCGCGCCCGTATACATCGGCGATTCGTCGAGCGAGCTACGAATGATGTCGTGCGTTTCTTCGGTCGTCTTCGTGATGTGACAGGACACCTGGCGCGGGTGTTCGCTGCGGCGGCCAAGAAACGAAAATACGGGCAGCGGCTCGTCGCCCGGCTGCTCCTGCATCAGGTCGTAATTCAGTGTCTTCCCGTCGAGTCGTGGTGGCGTCCCGGTCTTGAGGCGCGCGACACTAAACGGCAATTCGCGCAGCCGCTGCGCAAGCGCGATCGATGGCGCATCGCCGACTCGCCCGCCCGCCTCTTCGCTCCGCCCGATGAGAATGCGGCCGCCGAGAAATGTGCCGACCGTCAGGACAACCGTGGGCGCGCGAAACGGCAGACCCTCTTCGGTTACGACGCCCGCCACGGAGTCGCCCTCAATAATCAGGTCGTCTACGGACTGTTCGAAGATCGATAGCCCGCCCTGGTTTTCGAGCAAAGCACGAATCGCACGCTTGTAAAGATCCCGATCCGCCTGTGCGCGCGTCGCACGGACGGCGGGCCCCTTGCTTGCGTTCAGCGTGCGAAAATGGATGCCGGCACTATCAATTGCGGTCGCCATGGCGCCGCCGAGTGCGTCGATCTCTTTGGTGAGGTGCCCTTTACCGATACCGCCAATTGCCGGGTTACAACTCATCTGGCCGAGGCTCGCGACGCTATGCGTCACGAGAAGCGTACGCGCGCCCGCCCGCGCGGCAGCCAGCGAGGCTTCCGTCCCGGCGTGGCCGCCCCCGACCACGATGACATCGTATGCTTTGGACATTGGTTAAAAAGTGAGCAGTAAGGGTGGCGCATTTTAGCGCTTTACTTGTCCCGATCATATGGCCAAGATGGCAGCGCTTCAGGATTCCACGGGTAGATTATGTTCCGGACATCAGTGCTGGCGCTCACGCTTTTGTGCTCACCGCTCGTCGCTGTTTCGGCGGCCGAGCTCGAGCTCGAAGACTGCCGCATAAGCGCCGGACCGGGATATCCTGGCATCAAGGCGCGTTGTGGCACCTTTTTTCGGCCGCTTGATCCCGACAACCCGGAGTCTGAACAGATCGGCTTGCGGGTTGCCGTCGTACCGGCCCTCGACCTGAACCCCGAGCCCGATCCCTTCGTGCCGTTTGCCGGTGGGCCGGGTGGCGGTTCGATCCAGTTTTACTCAGCCTATTACGCGGCCTTCGAACCCGTACGTCGCGACCGCGACATTCTGCTCATCGACCAGCGAGGCACGGGCGAGTCCGCCCGAATGGATTGCCCGATCGACGATGACATCATCGAGGGTCAGTATTCGGACGAACAGACGCTGGAGTTCACGCGTTCATGTCTCGACCAGCTTCCTTATGACCCGCGCTTTTTCACGACGAGCGTTGCCGTGGCCGATCTCGAGGCGCTGCGCCAGGCGCTCGGTTACCCGGCCTTGAATCTGCTCGGCACATCGTATGGCACACGTGTCGCACAACACTTCGCTCGCCGCTATCCCGAGTCAACACGCACCGTGGTCCTCGACGGCGTTGTCCCACCACAAATGCCGCTGGGCCCGGACATCGCGTTACAGGCACAGCGCGCAGTGGACGACATTTTCGCTCGCTGTGCAGAAAGCGCCGCGTGCAACGAGAGCTTCCCTGAGCTGGACCTGGATTTTGCCGGAGTGCGGGCGCGCCTCGAAGAAAATCCGGTCACCGTAACGCTGGCGGATCCGGTTACCGGCCGCCCGACATCGCTCGACTTCGGCCGCAACGAGTTGGCCGGCGCCATTCGGCTGCTCGCGTATCAGCCGCGTTCGATCGCCATCGTGCCTTTGCTCATTCATGAGGCCGCCAATGGCAATTTCGTGCCGCTCGCTGCGCAGTTTCAACTAACCGTGTCCAGCCTTGCCGACTCCCTGGCGCTCGGCATGCACAACTCGGTCATGTGCACCGAAGACCTGCCGCTCATCGACCGCGAGTCCGTCGATATCGCCGCGCTCGAGAAGACCTACATCGGGGCGCTCCAGTTCGAAGCGCTCGAGCTGATCTGTTCGCTGTGGCCAGAGGGCCTGCTGGACGAGGGGTTTGCCGAGCCGCTCGAAACTGACATTCCGGTGCTACTGTTGTCCGGCACCGCAGATCCGATTACACCGCCGAGTTACGCCGAGCTGGCGGCAGTTAAGCTCAGCAACTGGCGCCATCTTGTCGGCAAGCACCAGGGTCACGGCCAGATCGCGGCGGGTTGCACGCCCGACATAATCGCCGACTTCATCACGACAGCAGATCCTGCCGGGCTGGATGTCGCGTGCCTGGAGAACGCATTTGTTATGCCGTTTTTTGTCGACTTCTCGGGTCCGGCACCGTGATTAAGGTTGATGGCATTCATAAGTCCTTCGGCAAGGTGCGCGCATTACGCGGCGTCAGCTTCGACGCACCCAATGGCAAGATCACGGGGCTGCTGGGCCCGAACGGCGCCGGCAAGTCGACAACACTACGCGTGCTTTACACTGTGCTGCGGCCGGACCGGGGCAGCGCGTCGATCGACAATGCCGATGTTGTGACCGACAGCCTCGCTGCGCGGCAGCGCATAGGCGCATTACCTCACGGCGCTGGTCTTTACCCTCACCTGACCGCGAGAGAAAACATCGCTTACTACGCTCGGCTTTGCGGCCTCGAGAATCATGCGATAGATGAGCGCGTCGAAAACCTGGTTGCATTACTTGAGATCGGCGACTTTGCCGACCGCCGTACGAAGGGTTTTTCCCAGGGCCAGCGCACCAAGGTCGCGCTTGCGCGCTCTCTGGTGCACAGCCCGCAGAACGTGATTCTCGATGAGCCGAGTAATGGCCTCGACGTCATGGCGACGCGCTCGCTGCGTGAGCTTATTCTCAAACTTAAAGACGCCGGGTGCTGCGTGCTGTTTTCGAGTCATGTCATGCAGGAGGTCGCAGCGCTTTGCGACGATATCGTCATCATCGCTAACGGCAAGGTCGCCATCGACGACTCCGCCGACGGTATCTGCGAGCGCACAGGTTGCGACGACCTCGAAGATGCGTTCGTCCGCGCCATCGAAATGGTGGGGCCGGCCTGATGCGCACACTATTGACGGTATTCGCCAAAGAGGTTGTCGACAATTTCCGCGACCGCCGCACACTTGCGTCGGCACTAATCATGGGCCCGCTGTTTGGGCCCGTGTTGTTTGCTTTTGTGATCAACCTGTCGATCGAGCAATCGCTCGGTGATATGGATCGCACAATGACGCTGCCGGTCATTGGCCAGCAGCACGCCCCCAACCTGATGAACTACCTGCGCAGCCACAACATTGATGTTGTCGACGGCCCCGCCGACCGTGACGCCGCCGTGCGGGCGGTTACAACCGGCGAACAGGACGTCGTCGTCGTCGTTCCCGACGGCTTCGGCGAGCAACTGGCGGATACGGTGCCGGCCAAGGTCGAGCTGATTTCCGACCAGGCCAACACCCAGGCTGAGCGTGATGCCCGTCGCGTTCGAACCGCGCTGCACTCGTACAGCCAGGAGCTCGCGACAATGCGCCTGGTTGCGCGCGGCGTTAGTCCGCTCGTGTTACGACCAATCCACGTGGACGAGATCGACGTATCCACACCCAGCGGCCGGTCGGCAATGCTGCTGGGCATGATGAGCTACTTTTTCATTTTCGCCCTGTTGATGGGTGGCATGTACCTCGCGATCGACACGACGGCTGGTGAGCGCGAACGCGGCTCCCTCGAGCCGCTGTTGTCGCTGCCCGTAACGCGCGATCAGTTAATGCTCGGCAAGATTGCAGCAACATGCGTTTTTATGGCGGTCTCTTTGCTGCTGAGCCTTTGCTCGTTTTTTGTCGCGCTTAAGTTCATGCCGCTCGAACAGCTCGGCATGACACCGAATTTCGGGCCCGCGGTGGTAGTCGCTGCGTTCTTCGTGCTTGCACCGTTCATCCTGCTCGGCGCCTCGTTGATGACGCTCGTTGCATCGTTTACAAAGAGCTACAAAGAGGCACAGACGTGGTTAAGCATCGTGCTGGTCGCCCCAACGCTGCCAATCCTTATCGTCAGCATCCTGACCTTGCGGCCGCAACTGGAATTCATGTTCGTGCCAAGCCTCAGCCAGCACCTGTTGCTCGTCGACATGATCAAGAACGAACCGGTCAACCTGTTACATGTCGCGATTTCCGTGTCGAGCACTCTCGCCATTGGCGCTGCGCTGACCTGGATCTGCGCCCGCCTGTATCGGCGGGAGGGGCTGCTGGGTTAGGATGCGGCTATGGCTTTGTTTGCCGAATTGCGTCGCCGCAACGTTCTCAAGGTTGCTCTGCTCTACGCCGTTGCCTGCTGGCTGATCGTCTGGTTTGTGGCCGTTGTCCAGGCCGAAGTGTCCGTGCCCACGTGGACCGACGCCTTTACTTACTTCGTACTCGCGGTGGGGTATCCGGTCGCGCTCTGGTTCGCGTGGACGTATGAGTTTACGCCGGGCGGCCTGAAGAAAGCCTCCGATGTCGACCAGACGCAGTCGATCGTTTACAAGACCGGCCAAAAGCTGAACTCTGCGGTCGCCGTCTTGCTCGTACTCGGCGTGCTCGCCGTTTTTGGTCAGCGCCTGCTGCCGACTTTTGAGTTCCTCGTTCCTGGCATTCCTGAGGGCGACGCCCCGGCGTCCGCCGACGTGCCGGCCGACATCCGCAGCCTAACGCTCGACAACGGCCTGAAGATCATCGTCTGGCCAGACCACGACATTCCCAACGTTGTGATGTACAACTTCGTGCGCGCGGGTGGCCGCAACGAGTACCCGGGCATTACTGGCTTGTCGCACTTCTTCGAACACATGATGTTCCTCGGCACATCCAACCTCGAGCCCGGCGAATTCGACCGCACGATGGAGGCGGCCGGCGGCGCAATCAATGCCTACACGTCGTCTGATCTCACGGTCTATATAGACTGGTTTCCGGTCTCGGCGCTGGAGACGATATTCGAGATTGAGGCGGATCGGTTTCAGAACCTGGAAACCTACGCCGATGCCGTACAGAGCGAGCGCGAAGTCGTTTCTTCGGAGCGGCGCTCCGCCATCGACAACAATAATTTTTCCAGGCTCGCCGAGCAAATGCAGGCGACAGCCTATGTCGCACACCCTTATCAGTTTCCGATAATTGGTTGGCCATCCGACATCGAGTCGTGGACCGAAGACGACCTGCGCAGCTACTACGAGACGTATTACGCGCCCAATAATCGCACAATCGTGATCGCTGGTGATGTCACGCCGAAGCAGATTTTCGGGCTCGCCGAGAAATATTTCGCACCCATGCCGGCACAGGAACCACCACCATCCGTCGACACTGTGGAGCCCCTGCAGAAGGGCGAGCGACGCATCGTTGTCGAGGCCTCTGCGCAGACACCGTTGCTGCATATCGCCTTTCACGCTGGCCGCGCGAGCGACCCACAGTCGCTGCCGCTCAGCCTTTTGCTCAACATTCTTGCCGACGGTGACTCTTCGCGCCTGCACCGGCTGCTGGTTGAGGACGCGCGCACCGCGCTATCTGTCGGCGCTTCGCTTGGTGAGGGATTCGACCCGGGCCTGGCCTATTTTTACCTGACGCTGCCGCCAGGCGGAGATCCTGATTTGGTTGAGCGCCAGCTGCTCGATGTGCTGGCGGCTGTCGTCGCGGAAGGCGTCAGCGAGGCCGAGCTCGAAAAGGCCCGCAACATTGTGCTGGCAGATTTTTGGCGCGCGCTTTCGACGATCAGCGGCAAGGCGCGCGCCGTCGGCGACTTCGAGGTCTTTCACGGCAATTACGAAGGGCTGTTTGGCCTGCCGTCGCGACTTGAGTCCGTCACGGTTGGTGACTTACAGGCCGCCGCCGCAGCGATTTTTCACAACGACAACATGACGGTGGGCGTGCTGCGGTCGCCGGACGAGGACGGCGCGTTATGATGTCTCTGCGAAACGGGGTCTTCGCCTGTGTTGCGTGTCTGGGTGGCGCGTTCGCCAACGCGCAGGGCGTTACGCTACCCGATTACCACTATGTCGAGCTCGACAACGGCGCCGTATTTATTCTGCACGAGAAGCGCGATGTGCCGCTCATCGGCGTGCAAGCACTGATTCGTGGCGGCGCGGTAACCGACCCGGAGGGCAAGGCCGGCCTTTCCGACCTGCTTGCATCGATGCTCGAGAAGGGTGCTGGTGAACGTGACGCCGCGAGCTTTGCCGAGACGGTGGCCGGTGTCGGTGGCTCACTATCAGCGAGCGCCGGTCTCGAGACGGTGTCGATCTCCGGAGAGTTCCTCGCCCGCGACGCAGACCTCGTTATCGAGTTGCTCGTCGACATGCTGCGCGCGCCCGTGCTCGATCGCGGCGAATTCAGCAAGCTGCGCGACCGTCAAATCGACCTGCTCGCGGCCGCCAAGGACGGTGATCCCCGGCCGCTGACCTCCATCTACGGCAATGCTTACCTCTTCGGCGATCATCCTTATGGCGCGCCGGTCGGTGGCGACGAGGCATCGCTGGCTGCTATTTCTCACCGTGACTTGCTCGCGTATTACGACGCTTTCGTCGGCGCCGATCGCCTGATTATTTCGCTGGCCGGTGACTTCGATGCCGCCGAGATGATCGACAAACTCACCGCGGCGTTCGTTGACTGGCGGCCAGCGGCAGAAGCGCTTCCAGAGATCGAAGCGCCAAGTCCCGCTGTGGGCCGGCGCGTGCTTCTCGTCGACAGGCCAGACGCGACGCAGTCGTATTTTTGGATCGGCAATGTTGGCGTCAGCGTGCATTATCCGCAGCGCGCGGAACTCAATATCGCAAACACCCTTTTTGGTGGCCGCTTCACATCGATGCTGGTCGATGAAATGCGCACCAAGGCCGGCCTGACTTACGGCGTTCGATCATCCTTGCGGCGGCCATCACAACCCGGTTCGTTTGCGATCGTCTCGTTCACAAGAACGGACTCGACCGTGGTCGCAATCGACCTGGCCATTGAGTTGCTCGGGCGGCTCCGTGATGTGGGTTTCGATGACGAGCTGATCGCGTCCGGGAAGAATTACATTCTCGGCCAGTTTCCGCCGCGGCTCGAAACCGCCGAGCAGCTCGCAGTGCAGTTCGCGGCACTGCAGGCCGCCGGTCTCGATGCGTCATTTATCAACGACTATGGCGCTGCCGTTGCCGGCGCCGCCAGTGAAGATATTCATGCAGTCATAGCCGATGTCTACCCGCAGGTCGATAATCTCGTGTTCGTTATAATTGGCGACGCCGAACAGCTTCGTGATGCTGTTGCGAAGTACGGTCCGGTAACCGAGATGTCGGTCGCCGACCCTCGCTTCCGACCCTGATCTGCCTACTTGCCGATACAAAACTCCGAGAAGATTCGACCCAGCAGGTCATCCGAGCTCACGGCGCCTGTAATTTCACCGAGCGCTTCCTGCGCGAGGCGCAGCTCCTCCGCCAGCAGTTCTCCGGCCTTCATGTCCTCGAGCGCAGCCTTTCCTGTCATAAAATGCTTCGCCGCACGACGCAGTGCGTCGATGTGTCGCTTGCGCGACGTAAACGCGCCCTCGCCCAGGTTTCGATAGCCCGCGGCAGCCCGCAAGCACTCGTGAAGCGCGTCTATTCCGTCCCCGGTTTTTGCTGACAGCCTGACGGCGCCGCTGCCGTCGGCTGCGAGGCCCGCTTGTTCGTCTGTCATATCGATCTTGTTACGAACAATGATGATTTCGGCGCCCTCCGGAAGCTTTTCGTCGATCCGTTGCTCCGGCGATTCGTTTGCATCCTGTATCCAGAGCACGGCATCCGCACTCTTGAGCGCTTCGCGCGCACGGCGAATGCCCTCTTCTTCTATTCGGTCCGGGTCGTCTCTTAAGCCGGCCGTATCGATGAGCTCGACGGCGAGTCCGTCAATGCTGATTTGTTCACGCACGATGTCGCGCGTGGTTCCCGCAACCTCGGTGACGATGGCCGCCTCTTCCCCACTCAGGCGATTCAACAGGCTCGACTTACCGGCATTGGGTTTGCCCACGATCACAACGCGGTAGCCGTCGCGTAGCACGCGTCCGACTCTGGCTGTGCGCCGCAACTCTTCAAACGCGCGCGAGCAGCTTTTGAGGCCTGCAAGCAATTGCTCGTCGCCCAGGAAGTCGATTTCTTCTTCAGGAAAGTCGATGGCGGCCTCCACATACATGCGCAGTCGTACGAGCTGCTCCGCGAGCGCTTCGACCTTTGAGGAGAACGCGCCGGACAGGGAGTGCAGCGCGGCCCTTGCGGCCTGTGCTGTGCCGCTGCCAATCAAGTCGGCGATGGCTTCGGCCTGAGCGAGATCGAGCTTGTCATTGAGAAAGGCCCGCTTCGTGAATTCGCCGGGCTCGGCCATTCGCGCGCCGAGCTCTAATGCCGCATCGATGAGCATCGACATGACCACCGGTCCACCGTGACCCTGCAATTCGAGTACAGATTCGCCGGTGAATGACGCGGGGCCGGGAAAATACAGCGCGAGGCCGCTATCGACGTCCTCGCCGGAAGCGTTTCGAAATGTGGCGGCCGTCGCGAACCGCGGTTCGGGCAGCTCGCCGATCATTCGACGCGCGATCTCTTCGACCTGCGGTCCCGACAGGCGCACTACGCCAACGCCGCCAACCCCCGGCGGTGTGGCAGCTGCAACAATCGTATCCATGGTCTGGGTGCCCGCGTCGGGGGCCTAGCTCTTGGTGGGCTTCTTGCCGCCCTTTTTCTGTTTGGCCTCGCGCTCGACGACCGTGTTGATCTTCCACTGCTGTGCGATCGACAACAACGTGTTCGTAACCCAGTACAGCACCAGCCCGGCCGGGAAGAACGCAAAAAACGCCGTAAAGATGATCGGCATGATCTGCATCACTTTAACCTGCACAGGATCGCCCACCTGCGGGTTCAGCCTTTGCTGGAAGAACATCGCTCCGCCCATTATCAGCGGCAAAATGAAATACGGGTCGCGCGACGAAAGATCGGTGATCCACAGCGCAAACGGCGCCTGGCACATCTCAACGCTTTCGAGCAGGGCCCAATAGAACGCCAGGAAGAACGGCATCTGGATGAGAATAGGCAGGCAGCCAGCGGCCGGATTGACCTTCTCGCGCTTGTAAAGCTCCATCATCGACTGGCTGAGTTGCTGGCGGTCGTCCTTGTAGCGCTCCTGCAATGCTTTGAGGCGCGGCTGCAGGTTGCGCATCTTGGCCATCGAGCGACCGCTCGACTCGGTTAGTTTGTAGAACACCAGTTTGATCATGAAGGTCACGAGAATAATCGCGACACCCCAGTTGCCGACGAAGCCGTACACGAAGCTCAACAGTTGGAACAGCGGCTGCGACAGTATCGTGAGCCAGCCGTAGTCGACCGTTAGCTTCAGGGTCTTGTCTATATCCTCAAGTTGATCCTGCAGCTTGGGCCCCATAAAAACAGTCGTAGTGAACGTGCTCGTCTCGCCAGGGGCAACAACCGCCGTGTTGCCTATTGAGCTTGCTGTCGACGTATTGCCGCGCACCGAAACCCGGTAGCGCTGCGCGCTGCCCATCTCAGGAACGACGGCGTTGACGAAGTGGTGCTGAATCGAACCGAACCAGCCTTGCTCGGTTGCAAACTCGTACGGCCCCTCCTCGATCAGGTCGTCGCGCTTCAGTTTTTCGGACTTTTCGCCGTTGTAAATGATTGGACCATCGACAGAGTACGAGTCCACATCGAACATCGAGCGCTTCCGTTCATAAAAGCGCCGTTGCAGTTGCGCGTACTCCGCGCCGCGCCAGGGCTGCTCGCTGTTATTTGCGACGGTCTGCTCAATGACGACTGCGTAGCTGCCGCGTGTGAACCGGTAGCGTTTCTCGACCGTGATGCCTGCATCGTCGGTCCAGGTCAGTGGAACAACGAGCTCATCACCACTGCCGAGATCAAAGCTTTGCCGCGCGCTGGAGAAAATTGCGCGGTGGTTTGCTTCGGCGCCCTCGCCCGTCGATCGCAGGCCGGTTTGGATGAGTCCGAGCTGGTTCGGGTCGGTGCTGAGGAGTTGCACAAGGTCGTCAGGCTGGTCCTTGTGAACCGGGTAGTTGAGCAGGGTCGCGCCTTGCAGCGTGCCACCGACCGTCGAGATTTCGATTTCGAATACGTCTGTACTGACACGAACGGCTGGCGCCGCGTCGCTAGTGGTCGGGGCGGGTTGCCCGTCAACGCTTGGCATGACCTCAGGCATGTCGTCTTGTTCGTCGACCGTCGTATCGCCGAGCTGTGGCAGCTCCATGTCGGTCGGGTCCGCGACTTGCGGCACCTCGGTCGCTGCGGGCGGCAGAACCGGCGCAGGAGCGTAATCTGCTGTCCACTGTTGCCAGGTTACCCAGGCAAGCATGCCAAATACGGCCCAAATAATGAGTCTTTGATTATCCATTCGTGTCGTTCCTGCGCGCGTCTTCGTCCCTGGCTTTTTGACATCGTTGCCAGTGCGCCGACATGCTGTCGAACAGCTGCCGGTTGCCGGCTGTCTTAGCTGCGGGCTGGTTAATCACAACGACATCCAGGCCCGCCATTTCTGCCTGGTGTTGTCGAAACGATTCCCTGACAACGCGCTTGATTCTGTTTCTGCCGGTTGCCTGCCGGCAATTCTTTTTCGAAATTGCGAGGCCCAGCCTCGCGATGTCTGTGTCATTCGTCCGGCAAAGTACGGTAAACCATTTGTCCCGGCTGCGCGTCGCTTTTTTGAACACGCGGCCGAATGCAGCAGCATTCAGGAGCCGGTTTTCTTTTTGGAGCCGGTAGAGTGAGCTGCCAGCCAAGGGACAGGAGCTTTTGCCGCTGTGCTGGGCTGTTATTGCGGCGTGAGCTGGGCGCGGCCTTTTGCGCGGCGGCGCTTCAAGACAAGGCGTCCGGCTTTCGTCGCCATGCGAGCACGGAAGCCGTGTGTGCGTGCACGCTTGATTTTGCTTGGCTGATACGTACGTTTCATTTGCCTGGTACCTGGGTTTTCTGCAAGCCGCTCAATGGCCTGCGATCCGGAAGGGCGGAAAGATTACGCAGATGCCAGGTGGGTGTCAATAGAGCGCCACAAACACTTTTCGACGAGCGCCGTCCCGCATAAGCATACGCCCGTCTGGCGGCGCTCTGGCAGACGTTATAGACTGCCCGGTCTTCATTCCAATAACGAATATTTGATCATTTTGGGGACTCAATTGGCAGCCGGGATGACGCTCTGGAATCGTTGCGTCCGCGATCTTCAGGCGGAGCTGCCCGAGCAAGACTTTAATACCTGGATTCGACCGTTGCAGGCGGTCGAGGATGGCGGCGCCTTGCGCCTGCTCGCCCCGAACCACTTTGTTGTCGACTGGCTACAGCAACACTACATTGAACGAATTCTCGAGATCGTCGCTGGCCAGGGCGTTGCGACCGAAGTCATCGTCGAGGTGGGTTCGCGGCAGGTGAGCGTGGCCCCGGCAAGTCCTCGCCCGAGACCTGTGGTGTCAAGCCAGCCCGCGCCAATGGCTGTCGAGTCGCGGCTCAATTCGTCTTTCACGTTCGACGCCTTTGTCGAGGGCAAGAGCAACCAGCTCGCCAAGGCCGCGGCCACCCAGGTGGGCGAAAACCCGGGTAAATCGTATAACCCTCTGTTCATTTACGGGGGTGTTGGCCTGGGCAAGACGCATTTGATGCACGCCGTCGGTCACGCCATGCTCGAGCAAAACCCCAAGGCGCGGGTCGCTTATGTGCACTCCGAGCGCTTTGTCGGCGACATGGTCCGGGGCCTGCAACACAATACGATTTCCGAATTCAAGCGCAGTTACCGGTCGCTGGATGCTTTGCTGATCGACGACATCCAGTTTTTTGCCGGCAAGGAGCGCTCACAGGAAGAGTTTTTCCACACATTCAACGCGCTGCTCGAAGGGCATCGGCAAATCGTGCTGACCTGCGACCGTTACCCGAAAGAGGTCAACGGCCTCGAGGAGCGACTGAAGTCCCGCTTTGGGTGGGGTCTGACCGTTGCGATTGAGCCTCCCGAGCTGGAGACGTCGGTAGCCATTCTTATGAGCAAGGCTGCGGCCGAGGGCGTTGAGCTACCCGGCGAGGTTGCGTTTTTTATTGCGCAGCGGATTCGCTCGAATGTTCGTGAACTTGAGGGCGCGCTGCGGCGCGTAATAGCGAATTCGCGCTTCACGCAACGACCCATCGATCTCGATTTCGCCAAAGAGGCCCTGCGGGACCTGTTGGCTTTGCAGGCGCGGCTTGTCTCAATAGAGAACATCCAGAAAACCGTGGCTGACTATTTCAAAATTCGGGTCGGTGACCTTTTGTCCAAACGCCGCAGCCGATCTATCGCCCGGCCGCGCCAGTTTGCGATGGCGCTTTCGAAGGAGTTGACGAACCACAGCCTTCCGGAGATCGGCGATGCGTTTGGCGGCAGGGACCATACGACCGTCTTGCACGGCTGTCGCAGAGTGAAGTCGCTGCGCGAAATGGACAAGCGGATCGATGATGATTATTTAAACTTATTAAGAACTCTGACAGGATGATGTGGATAAGCGGTGGACAAGCTCCCTGGCTGCTTTTATCCACAGCCTGTACACAGGTGGCGAGCAGTTGATGCACCGAGTCGTAAGCACACTTTTAGCACATAAACTATTGTTTTATAAGGGCTTTATAATCTTACCCACAGGATCAGTGGCCCTTAATAATAACAGTAATAAACTAATATCCAATATTTATTAACAGGTGGAATCTATGAAGTTTAGCGCAGCTCGGGATGTGCTGTTAAAGCCCCTTCAGGCCGTCATTGGTGTCGTTGAACGCCGTCAGACAATGCCTATTTTGTCGAATGTGCTGCTCGTCGCGAAAGGCAATGAGCTCGCCGTAACGGCGACCGATCTCGAGGTCGAGCTTGTTGCACAAACGGAGGTCTCGGTAGAGGCCGGCGGAGAAATTACGGTTTCGGGTCGCAAGCTATTGGATATTTGTCGTGCGTTGCCGGATGGCTCAACAGTCGACATTAGCGTTAGCGGCGAGAAACTCGTGATCAGATCCGGGCGCAGCAAGTTCAGCCTAGCAACGCTGCCCGCGGCAGAGTTTCCGACCGTTGAAGACATCAAGGCCGGACAGACAATAGAGGTTGAGCAATCTGTGCTGGGGCGCCTTATTGAGAAAACGCACTTCTCGATGGCGCAGCAAGATGTTCGGTACTACTTGAACGGCATGCTGCTGGAAACGGACGGCAAGCATCTCCGGGCAGTGGCGACGGACGGTCACCGCCTGGCGCTGTGTGAAGCAGAGGTCAGTGGTTCGCTTGATGAACAGCAGGTGATCGTGCCGCGCAAAGGTGTACTGGAGTTGCAACGGCTCATGACCGGGGAGGGTTCGCTGAATCTCGAGCTTGGTCCAAACCATGTCCGTGTCCAGTTAGAGGGTATTCGTTTTACATCCAAGCTTATCGACGGGCGCTTTCCCGAGTACGACCGGGTAATACCGAAAGAGTCCAGCAATGAGTTAACGGCAGACCGCGAGGTGTTCCGTGGAGCGCTACAACGCACCGCGATCCTGTCGAATGAGAAATATCGCGGCATTCGCCTGATCATTCGTGACAGCGGGGTGGTTATGCAGGCACACAACCCGGAGCAGGAAGAGGCCGAAGAAGAGCTGGAGGTTACCTACAGCGGTGAAGATATCGAGATAGGTTTCAACGTAAATTACCTGCTGGATGCCCTTGGTGCGGTCGATGATGACCAGGTGACCCTGTCTGTGCTGGATGGCAATTCGAGCTGCCTGATTCGGCAGCCGGGCAAAGACGAGTGTAAATTCGTCGTCATGCCCATGCGGCTGTAGGGGCGGCCGGGCCGCAGCAACGTGCCCATCCAGGAGTTTTCGGCCCGCGATTTTCGGTGCCTTGAGAACATTCAATTCGAGGCTGATCCTGGCTTCAACCTGATTTACGGCCCTAACGCCTCGGGGAAGACGAGCATCCTCGAGGCGGTGGCGTACCTCGGCCGTGGGAAATCTTTCCGCGGCGCACCGGTCACCAACCTGGTGCGGCACGGTGAGCGAGCGTTTGTGCTGTTTGGTCGGGTTGAGGATGGTGGTCGAACCAGCAATGTCGGGGTGCGTAACAGCGCCGATGGACTTGAGGTCCGCGTAGATGGTGAGTCGGGCGGCGGGGCGGCTGAGCTGGCTTCGGCGCTGCCCCTGCAAATCATCGACCCGAACGTTCACGATCTCGTGGCAGGCGCGCCGGACCAGCGGCGGCGCTACCTGGATTGGGTGGCGTTCCACGTGGAACACGGCTACCTGGCAACCTGGCGGCGGTTTCGTCGCGCGCTTAAACAACGGAATGCGGCGCTCAAGTCAGGCCAGGCCGCGGCGACAATACGTGGCTGGAACGCCGAGTTCGTCGAGCTAGCAACAAAAATTGATGCGGGCAGGCGCCTCGCGCTTGAGGCCGCAACCGACGCCCTTGAAGAGGCGGGGCAGGACATGCTCGGTAGCGATGTACGATTTGAGTACCGGCCCGGATGGAAGGAGGAGCTGGAGCTTCTCGAGGCGCTGGAAGCCGGCATTGAGCGGGACCTGCAGCACGGCAGCACCCAGGCCGGGCCGCACCGCGCCGACTTGCGGCTTATTTACGACGAACGGCAGGCGCGCAAGCTGGTTTCGCGCGGCCAGCAGAAGCTGCTGGCCTGCGCCATGGTCCTGGCGGCAACCGAGACGGCGCAAGCGGCGCTCGAAAAGCCGCTGTTGCTGTTGCTGGACGATCCGGCAGCCGAGCTTGACGAGGATTCTTTGGGGCGGTTGATGGGTCGAGTTGCCAACCTGGGCTGCCAGGTGATCGCCACCAGCCTGCTGCCGGAAATAGGGGTTTTCACGACGCGGGCCGCGATGTTTCACGTGGAACACGGCGTGCTGAGCCGGGAAAAGTAAAGCGCTTTTCGGGGGGGCCCGAAAACAGCTAAAACCCTTTAAAAAATAAGCATTTGAGGGTACGTTGAGCGCCGCTGTTTGATACAATAGGCCGGTTATCCCCAGAGGACACGGAATGACCGACGAATCCGAATATACTTCCAGTAATATCAAGGTCTTAAAGGGCCTTGAGGCCGTTCGCAAACGCCCCGGCATGTACATCGGCGACACCGACGATGGCACGGGCCTCCACCACATGGTTTTTGAGGTCGTCGATAACTCGATCGATGAAGCGCTGGCCGGGCACTGCAACACGATTACTGTGACGATTCATGCCGATGAGTCGGTAACCGTCACCGACGATGGCCGTGGCGTTCCCGTGGATATGCATCCGGAAGAGGGCGTCTCCGCGGCCGAAGTCATCATGACCGTCCTGCATGCGGGTGGTAAATTCGACGACAACTCCTACAAGGTTTCCGGCGGATTGCATGGCGTTGGCGTCTCCGTCGTGAACGCGCTGTCCGAGCACCTGGTCCTGACGATCCACCGCGAAGGCAAGCTGCACCAGCAGGAGTATGAGTACGGCGAACCGAAGGCACCGCTCGCCATTGTTGGCGAGACAGACCGGACCGGTACCACGCTGCGCTTCAAGCCGTCGAGCCGGACGTTTACCAACATCGAGTTTCACTACGAGATCCTGGCGCGACGACTGCGAGAGCTGTCATTCCTGAATTCGGGGGTGCACATCCATCTCGTCGACGAGCGCGATGAGCAGGAAGACGTCTTCGAGTACGAGGGCGGCATCAAGGCATTCGTTGAACACCTGAATCGCAATAAGACGCCAATTCACAGCACGGTGTTCCATTTCTCTGCCATGCAGGACGGCGTTGGCGTAGAGGCGTCGTTGCAGTGGAACGATGGCTACCAGGAAAACATGTTCTGTTATACGAACAATATTCCGCAGCGAGACGGTGGCACCCACCTTTCGGGCTTTCGCTCTGCGCTGACGCGCACGCTCAATGGGTACATAGAGCGCGAGCTCAGCGGCAACAAGGACAAGTTCACGCCGTCCGGCGATGATGCCCGCGAAGGACTGACGGCGGTGCTGTCGGTCAAGATTCCGGACCCTAAGTTCTCGTCCCAGACCAAGGACAAATTAGTTTCATCTGAAATTAAAGGCATTGTCGAACAGGTAATGGCGAGCCGCCTGACGGACTTCCTGCTTGAACACCCGCAGGAAGCAAAATCGATCGTGTCGAAAATAGTTGACGCCGCCCGTGCTCGGGAGGCCGCGCGCAAGGCAAGAGAGATGACGCGCCGCAAAGGCGCACTCGACATCGCAGGCCTGCCCGGCAAGCTCGCCGATTGCCAGGAAAAAGACCCGGCGTTATCGGAGCTGTTCCTCGTCGAGGGCGATTCAGCCGGGGGCTCCGCTAAACAGGGACGTGATCGTCGCACGCAGGCGATCTTGCCGCTGAAGGGAAAAATTCTGAACGTGGAAAAAGCGCGCTTCGACAAAATGTTGCAGTCGGTTGAAGTCGGTACGCTGATCACGGCGCTGGGTTGCGGCATTGGTCGTGACGACTTTGACGCCGACAAGCTGCGCTACCACCGCATTATCATCATGACTGACGCGGACGTCGACGGCTCGCATATCCGCACCCTGTTGCTGACGTTCTTCTACCGGCAAATGCCGGAGCTGATCGAGCGCGGGCACGTGTATATCGCGCAGCCGCCGCTGTACAAGATCAAGCGCGGCAAGCAAGAGGTGTACGTGAAAGACGACGCGGAGCTGAATGGCCACCTGCTGAGCGCTGCATTGGACAACGCCGAGCTGCACGTCAACACAGATGCGCCGGCCCTGTCGGGCGTGGCGCTCGAAGCGCTCGCGAAAGAGCACATCTCGGTCGAGACGATCATCACACGGCTCGCGCGCCGTTACGACGAAACCGTCTTGCGCGCCATGAGCACCTTGCCGGAAGTCACCAGCGAACTTAGAGACGACCTGGACAGGCTGGAGGCCTGGTCGCTGCAACTCTCCGCGGCACTGCCCAAGGCGAGCGGCGATCGCGCGCAAAACGGTAGCGGCGGAACCTACACGGCTGAGCTGGATCGCGGTGACGAAGACGGCGAGGGCGTGCGCATCGGCATTACCCGCGTACAGCACGGCGTTGGCGCTACGCGTTATTTGCCGCGCGAGTTCTTCGACACCAATGAGTACAAACTCATAATGACGCTGGCGGCGAAATTATCGGAACTGATCGGCGACGGCGCTTTCGTCAAAAGGGGCGAGCGCCAGAGTGCTGTCGAGGGTTTCCCCGATGTCGTCGAGTGGCTGATGAGCGAAGCTCGTCGCGGGCAGTCTATACAGCGCTACAAAGGTCTTGGCGAAATGAACCCGGATCAGCTCTGGGATACCACGGTAAACCCGGAAACGCGGCGGCTTTTGCAGGTCAAGATCGACGACGCGGTAAAAGCGGACGAGATTTTCACCACGCTTATGGGCGACCAGGTCGAACCGCGGCGTGCGTTCATCGAGAAGAACGCGCTAACCGTCGCAAACCTCGACGTCTAGGTATCGTCCAGATAATCGTCCGAATTATGGCGCGCGGACTCTCGACAGCGGCAGCCGCAACAATTGTGGCAGCACGGTCAGATTGCTGATGACGGCAGCGAGCAGCGCGAGCGCGCAATAGGCGGCGAACAAGCGCGTCGTCGGAAAATCACTGAGCTGACAAAGCAACAGCCCAAGGCACAGCATGAATGTGCTGAGCAACACGCTGAATTCAATACTGCTACCAGACACCGTTTCGCCAGACGCGCGCCAGAACAGTATGTGAATGGAGTCGTCGACGATGACACCGAGCGCGACAAGGAACACAAACACCGTAACCAGGTTGAGCGGATCGCCGATCAGCCAGACCGCACCGCAAACGAGCATCAACGGAACGGCGTTCGCGATAAGCGCTGCCAGAAGCGCGCGCGGCGACCGAAACAAAATCGCGATTGCGCCGAAAATCAGCGCGATCGACCAGCCGAGCGAGCGCAGCAAAGACGCCGTGGCCTGGCGGTCAATGTCACCGTAAACAAGTGCGGCATTGCTATAGACAAGCTCGAGGCCATCCCGGGCCGCATGACTATCGAGCACCAATCGAACGGAGTCCAGGGACCCGGTGTCCGCGAGTAGTGCGCTGAACACATAGGCGTTTTGCGAGCCAACGGCCGGCTGCATGGATACGCGGCGTATGCCGCCGTGATCTGACAACGCCTCACGAACAGACCCCGCCGTACGCAAGCCCAGCAATCGATCGTCGCCGCTGACGCCAACCAGCACGCGGAGCGGCGAAAAAACATAAAACTCGTCCTCGAACAAATTCAGCGCCGATGCAAAGGGTGCGTTGTCGGGGATAAAAGCGCGCGGGTCCGACTTAACCGTCAACAGAGGCACGCAAAGCGTGCCGCCGAGCATGGCAAGAAGAAGCAACGCACTGATAGGCGCCCGCCAGGCCGCCAGCGCGCGGGACACGAAACCAAATAGCCCCAACTCCCTGCGGCCGCCACGCGCACCCGACAAATACTGACGCAAGAGTAGCGGAGCAGCGAGTAGAACTAACAGAAAAACGATGATCAGCGCGGCGGCCGACAACAGGCCGAGATTTGCGATGGGCGGCAACTCGTTGAACCCAAGCGACGCGAGTGCGATCGCTGTTGTTAGCGTGCTGTAAAAGAAGGGCGGCCCGACACGCTGCAGTGTGGTTCGAACAACGACATCACGGTCACCCCCATGACCGGACTCAGCCGAAGACTTCGCGAGAAAGTGACAGCTGTTGGCAAGTCCGACAATCAATACGACGGGCAACGCGATCAGGGTTACCAGGTTAATAGTAACCCCCATCGATGAAAACAGCGCGAATGTCGCAACGGTAGACGCAACACTCGCGAACAAAGGAAGAAGCAGGGCCCGCCATTCACCGAAAGCAAAGTAAAGAGCAAGCAGCGTGACGGCGACGATAACCGGTATCAGCAGGCGAAGGTCTTTGCCAAGGCCCTCCGCCACGTCGTCCTCAAGCTGCGCGCTGGCGAGCACCGTAACGTCGCTGTACAGGTCATCAGAAGGGTGCCCGGCGACGATTTTAAGCACGGCACGATCAAGCTCTTCCGGTAGCGAGATCACAGCCAGAAAGCGCGCCGCGGATTGATTGATGATCGTAGCGGACTCCGGGTTTTCACGCAGCACGCCGAGCAGCGAGGCGATCGGGTCCGTTTCTTCAAGATCATAAGCAAACAAACGGCCACGGGCCGCGTTGACAGAACGCAGCACGATTCGCTCGCTAGCCGCGGACAGTGCGCCTTGCAGTCCTGCCAGGTCATCGAAAATCAAACCGATCGAAACATCCCGCGGTGTGAAGACTATCGCTACGGTAGTTTCGCCACCGCTCGCAACAGCAATACGACGCGCGATCTCGAGACGGTCGTTGGAGCCGGATAGGTGATCGACCATGGAGCCATCGATGACCGGCATCCGAATAAAGGTGGCGAGAGCAGTAAGCAAAACGACCGCGACAATTGCAGCCCCCCTGGGCCGATCGGCGATCCAGCCAAGCAAACTGATCCAGCGATGTTGTCTCGTCGCCCGCATATCCACTCGAGTGTACCTGTACAATGGCGACGATGGCCCGCAAGCGTTTACTCATTCACGCACTGTTTCTTTTCCTGTTGCCAATAGGTGTGGCCTGGTTCGGTTTTGGCACCGCCACTGCGATCGCGCTCGTCATAATGATGCTCATATGGCGCTGGCTCATCGTTCTCAGCGGCATTCTTGCGCCCGAGAAAACCCCGCCGGTCATGCTGGAAGCCATCGCGGTCAGCCACTTTGTCGAGAAAGCGCGCTGGTGCCTGGACCGGCTCGGCATCGACTACGTGGAGCGCCAGAATGCAGCGACACTTGGCGCGTACTTCACCGGGCGCTCTGTACCGCAACTACGCGTGCGAACCGGCATCGTACAGAGCGTGATTGGTAACTCGCCGGAAATACTGCGGTTCCTGTGGGGTAACTATTCGGTGTCGATGGCCGATACCGCCGGCTTTCTCGAGCCGACCGAAGAAAGGCTGGCGCTCGAAAAGCGCCTCGACCAATACGGGCGCTTTCTGCAGGTGTGCCTTTACCATCACGTACTCAATGATCGCCAGCTGACGCTGGGCATATGGGGCGTGAATAACCCGGAGATCCCGGCCTGGCAACGACCCGCCTTGAGGTTGTTGTTCCCCGCACTGGCCGCACTTGTTCGACGCAGCTTCCGAATCAACGAAAGCCACTACTCAAAAGCCGTCTTGTTTATTGACGAGCTGCTCGCCGACATCGATACACAGCTAGCCGATGGGCGCGCCTCGATCCTTGGCGGCGACGCGATCAACTACACCGATATCACGTTTGCGGCATTCTCGGCGCTCTGGATGCAGCCTGAGGGCTACGGTGGCGCCAAGGCGGAACTCTGCCGCATTGATCGGGATCAAATGCCGCCTATGATGCGTGCAGATATCGAGCGCTGGGTTGAGGACCACCCCAAAGCCACTACATTTGTAGAACGATTGTACGCAGAGCATCGCTGATCGGAGCAAGACGATGAGAACACCAGGAATGAAAATAGCCGCCGTCATTGCCGCCGCCTTCTTTCTGGGGGCCTGTGCATCGCAGGATGAGCAGGCCGAAGAGTCAACGCAGGATGTGAACCAGGCCGTCAGGGACTTTGTCGATCTCAGAGAGCTGGAGGAACTGGACGAGCTGAGGTCGGGAACGAACGACAGCTGGCAACAACTCGACGACCGCTTCATTATCTACAGCGGTCGCCGCGAAACGTACCTGGTCGAATTCGGCCGGCGCTGTTACGAGCTGAATGACAACACGCGCATCACACCGGACAAGCGCTGGGACTCGAACACGGTTCACGCCAGGTTCGACACGATTCGTGGCTGTCGCATCGCCAAAATATACGGGCTTGACGAGGCCGAAGTCGCCGAGCTTGAAAACATCGGCGAGGCACCCGGCAGCCGCAACTAATTCGGTAAAAGCAGGTCTATTGACCACCATGGCGGACGGCTCCGCAAGAATAGACGGCGCCCGAGTGAACGGCGCCGCGTAAAACGAGGGAAAAACTTGTGAATAAACTGATTATCAGCGCTGCGGCGCTCGTAGTGCTTTCTGCCTGTGGGCAGGAGCCGGCAACAGAGGTCGCCGTCGAGGAGGCGCCGGCGCTGCGCTCGGGTATTGATACATCGTATCTCGACGACAGCATCAAGCCGGGCGATGACTTTTTCCGCTATGTGAATGCTAAATGGATGGATGAAACGGAGATTCCGGCCGACAAGTCCAACTACGGCACATTCAACATTCTGGGCGATGCTGCACAGGAAGACGTCAAGGCCATCATCGAAATGTCTGCAACCGGCGACTTCGCCAAAGGCAGCGATGAACAGAAGGTCGGCGACCTCTACAAGTCCTACCTGAACACCGAGGCACGTAACGCGCGCGGCGTTGAACCGCTGCAGCCCGAGTTTGATCGAATTGACGCAATTTCAAGCCATGAGGACCTGGCTGTTTATTTCGCCGGAGCGACGAAGCGTGGTTACGCCATGCCGTTCGGACTTGCGCAGTTTGCCGACATGCGAAACCCGGGGTATTACGGCGTGTACGCATTTCAGGCCGGTCTGGGGCTTCCGGATCGAGAGTACTACTTCAACGACGACGCCAAGTCCGAGGAGCTCCGCGCCAAGTATGTAGCTCATATTGAGACGATGTACCGCTTCGCCGGCCGGGACGATGGCGCAGCTGCGGCAGCGACCATCATGGCACTCGAAACGCGTCTCGCCGAACAACATATGAAAAAGGAAGATACGCGTGACTGGGCAGCGAACTACAACAAAGTAGCGATCGCCGAGCTCAATACAGTAATGCAGAAGTTCAACTGGGACGGATACCTGGCCGAGGTGGGCGCAGCCGAGCTCGACGGCTTGATCATTATCATGACGGATTACATGGGTGCGCTGGACGGCATCATTCTGGGCACGGATCTTGACACCTGGAAAACATACTTGAACTGGGTTGCTTTGAACACGGCGGCGGGAGCCCTCACTGAAGAGCTCGACAAACAGAACTTCGCGTTCTACAGCACGGC
>WTCH01000040.1 GCA_013138675.1 Woeseiaceae bacterium
CGGGCGGCATGACGCCCGGGAAAAAGACGCATGGCGATCTGACTCGCAACTACCTGGCCGGCAACGAAGGCGCCGAGGCCTACCTGCAAGGGCTGGCCGCGCATGACCAGGACTATGCCGGCTTCAACCTGCTGCTCGGCGATACGAGCACGCTTGGCTACCTGACCAATCGTGGCATCGGCGTCCGCGAGCTGCCGCCCGGAATCTACGGGCTCAGCAATGCGACACTGGATTCCAGTTGGGACAAGGTCGAGCGGAGCAAAGAGCGGCTGGCCGCTCTCGTTGCCTTGGGCGATGCAGATGACCCGGCATTATTCGAACTCCTGGCCGATACCGGGGACGGGTCGATCAGGGCGCCGTTCGTCATCGATGCCGACTACGGCACTCGCTGTTCAACCATCGTGCGTGCAGGAAGCTCTGGAGGATGGCATTTTCGCGAACGACGATTTGCTCCTGACGGAAACACTACCGGCGACTCACGATATTCATTCGGCGGAGTAAACCCTCAGTAACCAGTCCCGAACGTGCGCAATCTCTTCGCCGCAGACGGCGTGCGCCATCGGGTAGTCATGCCACTCGATATTAAAACCAGCTGTGGTCAGTAACTCGGCTGACGAGGTACCCATTTGCATCGGCAATACGGGATCGAAGCTGCCGTGTGCCATGAAGATCGAAATATCCTGATTGGCCGCTTCTTCGTTTCGCATAACCTCGGCGTCGAAGCTGCTCATCAGCGGCAGGTAGGTTGATAAGGCCATCAGGCCGGCAAGACGCTGCGGATAGCGCAACGCCGCGTGCAGCGCAATTGCGCCGCCCTGCGAGAAGCCTGCGACAACGATTCGATTTGCCGCGATGCCGCGATCCTGTTCACGCTGGATAAGGTCATTAAGTATCTCGCCACTGGCGCGAATGCCCTCTTCGTCCACGGGACCGTCACGATCGAGACTGAAGATGTCGTACCAGGCCCGCATGGTCACGCCGCCATTAATTGTCACCGGTCTGACAGGGGCATGTGGAAACACAAAGCGCAGGGCCAGCCCTTCGGGCAATCGCAGCTCGGGGACTATCGGCTCGAAGTCATGGCCATCGGCGCCGAGGCCATGCAGCCAGATCACACTGCCTGTCGGGTTCGGCCCGGTTTCGATCTCTACGGTGTCAGTCATTTCTGCATATTATGCGAAACAGAGGCTTGACGCCGTATGCGCATTTTGTAACTATTATGCGCATATTTATGCGAGGTGGTTCATGCCCAACTCTTCCGAAGACCAGCTGCAGCGCCGCGAGACGATCCGGCAACTGTTATTGCGTGCCCCAGCAGACACGCAACAGGCACTCGTTGACGAGCTCAACGGTCGCGGCCTCGTAGCCACGCAGTCCAGCGTCAGCCGCGATCTCAAGGAGCTCGGCGCGATCAAAACGAACCAGGGATACGAGCTGCCCTCGTCGAGTTCAAACGACGGCGACGAGCTGCATGAGGTGGCCGATTTCCTTCGCAGCATAAGTCCCGCCGGACCGAACTTGACAGTTATTCGCACGGCTATCGGCGCCGCGCAGCGGGTAGCCCTTGCGCTCGACCGCAGCGACTGGCCTGAGATGGTCGGCAACATCGGCGGTGATGACACCGTGTTTGTCGCGTCTGATTCGGCGGCCAGCCAGAAAATTCTCATCTCGAAAATCGAGCGCGCTCGCTCTTAAGTTGTGCGCCAAAGGACCCCATTGTGAGCCAGGACCTGTCCCCTATTATTCTTGCGTTTTCCGGCGGCCTCGATACGTCATTCTGCGTGCCGTGGCTCAAAGAGACCACTGGTCGCGATGTGATCACGGCAACCGTCGATACCGGCGGCATCGATGCTGATGCCGCGGTAGCGCTAGCAGAGCGGGCCGCGGCGCTTGGCGCCATCGAACACGTCCTGATCGACTGCAAACAGGAATTTTTCAGCGGTATTATCCAACACCTGATCGCCGGTAACGTATTGCGTGGACAGGCTTACCCCCTTTGCGTGGGCGCGGAACGAGGATTGCAGGCAGCGAGACTGGCGCAGCTCGCAGAAGAACGAGGTGCGACGACGGTTGCACATGGCGGTACCGCGGCCGGTAATGACCAGGTTCGCTTCGAAGTCGCCCTGCGCACATTGAATCCCGGGCTCAAGATCCTCGCACCGGTCCGGGACAACAACTGGGTGCGCGACGAACAGCTTGCTTACCTCGAAGATCACGGCATGCCGCCACCCGCGCAGGGTTCAGCGTACTCGATCAATCGCGGCTTGTGGGGTATCACTATTGGTGGGCAGGAAACCCTGACCTCGGAGAACACGCTCCCTGAAGATGCGTGGGTTCTTTCTCCGAGCGCATTCAGCGACCCACAGCCGGCAACGCAACACTCGCTCGAATTTGCGGCGGGCATCCCGGTCAAACTGGACGGTAACGCTTTGCCCCCTGTGGCCTTGATCGAAGCACTCGAAATCCTCGCTGGCGCCTATGGCATCGGCCGTGGCATCCACCTCGGCGACACCGTACTCGGCACCAAGGGCCGCGTCGCCTTCGAGGCGCCCGCTGCGATTACGCTGATAACCGCACATCGCGAACTCGAGAAACTCGTGTTGAGCGCTCAGCAGATGCGCGTCAAGGACAGCATAGCCGCAACCTACGGTGATCTCGTTCACGAAGGGAAGCAACTCGACCTGGTGTGCGCCGACATCGAGGCATTTCTGAACTCATCGCAACGACGGGTAACAGGAGTCGTCAGGTTCTCATTGAAGCCCGGCAACCTCTTCATCGAAGGTGTGGAGTCCGGGCATTCGCTGCTCGCGGCAACCAAGGGTGTCTACGGCGAGTCCGCAGGAGAGTGGACGGCTGCAGACGCTCTCGGCTACGCGCGCATCTTGTCGCTGCCCGGATCGTTGCAGACACGTGCCGGCGGAGATGCGTCATGAAAAGCGTCATTGTCGACAAGATCGCGTCGGTCGCACAGCACAGCGAACTGGGTCACGAGCTGCGTTTGTCAGCGGAAATCCCCTGCGAGGAGGGCGTACTCGTCGCCGTGCGTGTCCTCAATAACAAGACTCGCTACAACCAGCTTGAACTGACCTCCGGCCGCATGGCCGCCGTCAACCAGGGCGACGTCGTCGTCGGTGCACTCGGTCATCGCAAGGCGCTTCGTGGTTATTCCGGTCACCTGCCGACGAATCTGAAGGTTGGACATACCATTCAGCTGTTGAACATCGGTGGTGTTCTCGGTATTTGTGATTCTGCCAATCCCGATGTCGGCGCACCGTTCGACTGCGAAGTGCTGGGCACCGTTCTGCATTTTCCTTATCTCGGCGAACGCATTGGCGTGCCGGCACGTGCGGGCTCGAGCCAACTCGATGAGGCCGCCGTTCTTGATACACAGGGCGTCGCCGTCGTTGCACTTGCAGGCACGTGTATGGACTCGGGCAAGACGGCAGCGGCCTGCGCAATTGTCGGGCGGCTACGCCACCTTGGCCTGCATGTCGCAGCATGCAAAGCCACAGGTGTATCACTGCGGCGCGATATCCTGACGATGGAAGATGCCGGCGCGTCGGACACGATGATCTTTTCCGACCTCGGTGTCGTCACAACCACGGCCGAGAACGGGCCCGCCCTGACACGCTCACTTCTCTCCGGTCTTGCCAAACTCAAACCGGATGTCATCGTTCTCGAACTCGGGGATGGCCTGCTCGGCGCCTACGGCGTCGAAGCCATACTCTCGGACGAGTTGATTCGCGATGCGTTTACAGCCGTCATCCTGTGTGCGAATGACCCGGTGTCCGCGTGGGGCGGCGCACGCTTACTGCGCGACAACTTTTCGATCGAACCGGCCGTCGTTACAGGCCCCGCGACCGACAACGCCGTGGGTGTAGACCAGATCATCGAACGGTTGTCCATCCCTGCAATCAATGCGCTCTCACACGGTGTCGCACTGGGCGACCTCGTCGCCGATTTGCTCAACAACAGGGAGGCCGCATGAGCTCGAAAATCAATGCCGTCGTCCTGGGCGCGAGTGGCTACGTCGGTGGTGAGTTGCTGCGTTTGATCGCAGCCCATCCGACTCTTCAGTTCGCGGCCGCGGTGTCAGAGAGTCGCAACGGTAACCCCATTGTGTCGACGTTCGCCAACCTGTTAACCGCTTACGGTGACACGTGCTTCGTCGGCTATGACGGCTGGCTCGACACCGTCGATGAAGGCTCCGATCTCGCGTTGTTCTCGGCTGCACCGCACGGCACCTCAGCCGCGCTGATAGCAAAAGCGCTCGACGACACGCACAAGAAAAACATCACCGTGCATGTCGTCGATTCATCGGCCGACTTTCGCTATTCAAATCAACCGGACTATGAAGTCGTGTACGGCACCGAACATGGCGCACCCGAACTTCTCGATGCGTTTCAGTCCGGTGTCCCGGAGCACGTCAGCCAGTGGCACGCCGAGCACGTCGGCCATCCTGGCTGCTTCGCAACTGCCGTACTGCTCGCGACGGTCCCGCTAATCGACTCCGGTCTCACAGACGCCGATGTTTTCGTTACCGGCATCACTGGCAGCACCGGGTCCGGACGCAGCCCGCAACCCGGTACGCATCATCCGGAACGGCATAGCAATCTGTACGCCTACAAACCTCTGGCACATCGTCATGCACCCGAGATTGTCGCATTGATCGAATCTGCAACCGGCAAACAAGCGCGTGTGCACTTCGTGCCACACTCGGGCCCGTTTGCACGGGGCATCCACGCCACCGTGCAGGCGCGGACAAGTAAGCGCGTTTCGACCGAGCAGCTGCAGGACGTTTACGAAAACGCCTACGCCAACGCGCCGTTCGTGGACGTGATTACCGGTACACCGAAACTTAAAGACGTGGTGGCCAGCAACAACTGTCGGATTGGTGTAGCAGGCGGTGACGATTCCGTTGTCGTCATGAGCGTAATCGATAATCTCGTCAAAGGTGCGGCGGGCGGCGCCATGCAGTGGATGAACCGCCTGTGGGGCCTGCCCGAGACGGCGGGACTATTGGCTGCTGCGCCAGGGTGGACCTGAATGCTGAGCACCAGCACAAACATTGCGGACACGGACCCTCGGACTCGCGAGGCTGCAACGTCACTCCCGGTATACGGCCAGCTGCCATTCGTGCCAGAGAGCGCTTCAGGGTGCGATATCTTTACATCGGACGGCCGTCGCGTACTCGACCTGTACGGCGGCCACGCCGTAGCCGCCCTCGGATACGGTCATCCTCGACTTGTTAAGGCGATCAGCGACCAGAGCGCACGCCTGCTATTCCAAAGCAATGCGGTTGCGCTCGAAGTGCGCGCACTTGCGGCAGAAAAGCTGACGGCGATCGCACCGGACCGGCTCAGTCGCGTGTTCTTCGTCAACTCGGGCGCCGAGGCCAATGAAAATGCACTGCGCATGGCCTGTGTCGTGACACGCCGCAAGAAAGTTCTTGCGATCACCCAGGGCTTTCACGGTCGCACGGCCGCGGCGGGCGCAGTCACCTGGAACTCGCAGAAATGGTATGGCTTCCCGCGGCTGCCTTTTGACGTCGACTTCATTCCGCGCGACGACTGTGATGCAGCAGAGAAGATGATCGACGAAGACGTCGCGGCCGTGATAGTCGAACCCGTCCAGGGTGTCGCCGGCGCGTATGACCTATCGCATGACTTCATGACAGCCCTGCGCGATTGCACGCGACGCCACGGCGTCCTGCTGATCGCCGACGAAGTGCAGTCGGGCATGGGCCGCAGCGGCCGGTATTTCGCCGTTCAGGCGCATCAGATCACGCCCGATATCCTGACCACCGCGAAAGCACTCGGTGGCGGTATTCCTTGCGGCGCCCTGCTCTGCAACGAAGATATTGCAGCGCAATTCGGGCCAGGAGATCTCGGCACGACATTTGGCGGCGGCCCGGTCGCCGCCGCCGCGATCAATGCCGTCATTGACACCATCGAGTCCGAAAACCTGCTGCAAAATGTTCGCGAGCGAGAGGCGCAAATACGGGAGCAATGCATCAAAGGGCCCGTTTCAAAAATCCAGGGCATGGGCCTGTTGCTTGGGCTCGTGTGCGATCGCCCTGCCGTTGAAGTGCGCGACGCATTGCTCGAAAATGACATCCTGACAGGCACAAGTGGCGACCCCAACGTGCTGCGCATCCTGGCCCCGCTCATACTCGAATCAGTTCATGTCGACCGACTCGCCCAGGTACTGGAATCGCTGGCACCGAGCAACAAAAAGAGACCTCAATGAAAGATTTTAACGACCTTGCCGATTTTTCCAACGATGAAATTGCCGTACTTCTGGAGCTCGCCGGGCGCCTTGACGCACACCCGGAACCCGTGGCGCTGCGCGGCAAAGTGCTGTCACTGCTATTTCTCAGCCCGTCGCTCAGAACGCTGGCGTCATTCCAGGCCGCGATGACACGACTTGGTGGGGGCTCTTTCGTTATTTCGCCTGAAATGTCGATTCACGGATTGGAGGCGCGTCCGGGCATCGTTATGGATGGCGCAGCCGCAGAACACATTCGCGAAGCAATCCCGGTCATCGCATCCTACGGCGATGCTATCGGCATCCGCGCGTTCGCCGAACGCAAAAACCTCGAGCACGACTTGGCCGAGACGGAATTCTCGGCGATGACTGACCTCATCGACACGCCCTACATCAACATGGAGTCGGCGATGGGACACCCCTGTCAGAATCTCGCCGACTGGAAAACGCTGGATGACTTCGACATCCCCGCGAACAACGGCAAATTTGTGCTGAGCTGGGCCTATCACCCCAAGGCATTGCCACTTGCCGTGCCGTCTTCAACCTTGTTCATGGCCGCGAAGCGCGGCATGGACGTTACTGTTTTGCGGCCCGAGGGTTTCCAGCTACCGGCACCGGTCATGCAGAAAGCGATTTTCGCGGCCGAGGAAAGCGGCGGATCGGTGCGAGAGACTAACGATCGCACTGAGGCGATGGAAGGTGCACACGTTATATACGCGAAGTCCTGGTCATCAACAGCGCACTACGGCGACAAGCTCGGCGACCAGAAACTGCGTGAAAACCTGATCGACTGGCGCGTCGATGACCCCTGGTTCGACAATGCACGTGACGATTGCCGCTTCATGCACTGTCTGCCGGTGCGTCGTGGCGTCGTCGTTAGCGAACCCGTACTCGATGGTCCGCGCAGCATCGTCATTCCCGAAGCTCGCAATCGCATGCTTGCGCAGATGGCCGTACTGCACCAGATGCTGGGTGGCGCATCATGACGACGAAAAAAGATCGCGCAGTCGTCGTCTCGGCACTCAAGCATGCCGCACCGTATATCCGCCTGTTCAAGGGCAAAGTATTCGTCATCAAAGCGGGTGGTGAGATTTTCGCCGATTCGGAACTGACCAGTGCTCTGATGGAGCAGGTTGGCATCCTGCACCAGGTCGGCATTCGTGTTGTCCTGATCCACGGCGGCGGCCCACAGTCGACGAAATTGGCGACGGCGCTCGGCCTTGACACGACATTCATCGATGGCCGCCGTGTCACCGATGGCGCGTCGCTCGACGTCGCGACCATGGTCCTCAATGGCCAGATCAATACACGTGTACTGGCGTCGTGTCGCGACCTGCAGATACCCGCGATTGGCGTCAGCGGTATTGACGCCGGGTTGATTCGCGCACATCGCCGACCTCCGGTCGAACGTGGCGGCGACGAATCCATCGATTATGGATTCGTCGGAGACATCGATTCTGTCGAAGCCGACATGCTCGTGAAGCAGCTCGACAATGGCCTGATGCCGGTGGTTAGCCCGCTGTCCTGTGATGAATCGGGCACAATACTCAACATCAATGCGGACACCGTCGCAGCCGCGATCGCGGCAGAGCTGGGCGCCGAAAAAATGATCCTCCTGACCGGTGCGGCGGGCGTACTCGAAGACATAAATGACCCGCAGTCGCTCATCAGTTACATCGATCGTGCGGCACTCGACAAGCTCCGGGATGACGGCAAACTCGCTGATGGAATGTTGCCGAAGGCGGCCGCGATCGACGCGGCACTCGCTAACGGCGTCAGTCGCGTGCACGTCATTTCCTACAAAGTACCGGACAGCTTGTTGCTCGAAGTATTTACGAACGAGGGCACTGGAACACTGGTCGTCAATGACATCGCCGCCCTGTCACCGGCCGAGCAAGGCGGCCCCACATCATGACCCGGCTCTGGGAAAAAGGTCTGCCGCTTGCCGAGCGCGTACTGCGCTACACAGCCGGCGAGGATCATCTGCTCGACGCACGACTCGTGTCTCACGATGTCAAAGGCTCTATCGCGCACGCCGAAATGCTTGCTGCAACCGGACTGATCACTGACGAGGACTGCACGGCGATACGCGACGGCCTTGGCGCGCTCGAGGCGAGCTTTGCTGCTGGCGAGTGGAGTATCAGCCTCGAAGACGAGGATGTGCATACGGCGCTCGAGTCGCAACTGACCAGGGAGATCGGAGAGGCCGGGGCGCGACTGCATCTCGGGCGCTCTCGCAACGACCAGGTGCTGACGGCATTACGCCTTTACCTGCGTGATGCCGCAATTGACCTGTCCGGCCGGATAGAGAAACTGCGCGAGTCGATTGCCGGTGTAAGCAGCCGGCAAGGCGAGGTCGCCCTGCCCGGTTACACGCACATGCAGCATGCAATGCCATCCTCGGTTGCACTCTGGTGCGGCGGCTTCGACGAGGCCTTTGCGGATGCGGTGGCAGGGTTACGATCGGCGCGACGCCGCATCAACAAGAACCCACTCGGCAGCGCGGCCGGGTATGGCACGCCCGGCCTGCCGCTGGATCGCGACATGACGACGAAGAAACTCGGCTTTGACGAGACACAGGTTCCGGTTACATCCGTGCAGTTGTCGCGGGGCAAAGCCGAAAGCACATTGCTGTTCGAAGTCACCTTGTTGTTGCAGGATCTTGGCCGCATGGCGACTGACCTGCTGCTTTTCTATACCCAGGAGTTCGCCTACGTCGCACTGGCTGCCGACGTAACGACCGGATCATCGATCATGCCGCAGAAGCGTAATCCCGATGTGCTGGAATTATTGCGCGCCGCGTCGGGTACGGCGCAAGCCTGCCTCGATGAGTCACTCATGATTACTGCCAAGTTGCAGTCCG
>WTCH01000263.1 GCA_013138675.1 Woeseiaceae bacterium
GTGCTAAGCTGAAATTGATCGAAAAATTATACACAGAAATGAGGAGTATTTATGTTCATTCGAACTATATTAGTATCAGCCCTTTTTCTAGCGCTCAGTTGTGTTTCATTGCAGGCAAGCACTGACAGCAGTTTGAATGTTCCTTCGAATACTACAGACGAAACTGTTCTGTTATTCGCTGGAGTTAAAGACCGCCGCAAAGGTAAACAAGATGCCGATGAGTGTGACGCTGCCGATGCTTGTTACGATAAGTGCGACGACGACGACGATGATTGTTTCGATGCGTGTGAGGATAAATATCCTAACTGCCCGGATTGTGAAGATGATGATGATGATTGTGACTAGCCACAATTAAGCAGTTTGTCGGACCGGCTAGTGTTCAAACCCGCCGGATTCATGATCGATTGAAACCAGACGCTTCCAGAACCCAGTCTTTCACTTTTTCGAATTCACTGTCATGGGCATGCTCGGGTCGCTGAAGATACCAACCGATGATCGCCATCCCTCGAATCAGCAGGAACGTGGGCAGCATGTCGATATCCCGCTGCGCCAACGGCCTGCGCGCAAGATAGCCCTCGAGCAGCGCAGCCTGCAGCGCCTCGATGTCGCGGGCGTCCCGACATTCGATCAGCACCGAGGCAATATCGTAAACGTGCCACCCGTAGCCTGCGTCATCGAAATCGATGATGGCCAGGTGTTCGCCGTCGTAAATGATGTTGTCGGGCGTAAAATCGGCGTGAATCAAACTGAAATTGCCAGGTTTTTCGCCGTAGGCGCCGAGCGCGGTGCGAGCCTCGTCCCTGGCATGTAACAGCCATTCCTGCTGGGCTACGGTCAATGCCGGATGTTCCCAGAACCGGCCCCAGAACGGCGCTTCTCCCAGCAGTTCACCGGCGCCGAGGCGCCGACGAGAAAAGCCTGTCGGTGGCGTCCAGCGCGTTGACTGGTTGTGGAAAGTGGCGGCTATCTCGCCGAACCGGCGGAATATGCGCTCGCGCTCTGCCCCGTCCGAGTGGCTTTGCAGATAGTCACTGAGTGGCGTTCCTTCATGCCACGTCGTCATCCCCGCGTAACGCTGCTCGCCGGCGCCCGGTATATCGACCAGCGCATAGTGACCGCCCTGCTGCGTCTTGAGCGAATCCGGGACGGCCACACCGGTTTCCTTCAGCGCACGGGTCCATATTCGCTCCGATTCGAGTTCCTGCAGCGAGCTGTAGCCCGGCCGGTGCAATCTGAGGACATAGTCCGTCGGTGCATCACGAACCGAAACCCGAAAGGTCACGTTCTCGGAGTAGGCGGCGGGCACTATGTCTTCGGCTTCGAGCGCAAAGTGCTCTACGGCCTTCCATGCGGCCTGGGTGTACCTGGATGCGATCAGGCTCTTGTCATCCGGAATTACTCACATTTTCTCCATGCATTCATCGAAGGCGGCCAGGAAGTCGTCTGCGTTCTGGTGAGAGAACACGAGCGGCGGCCTGATTTTCAGCACGTTTTCATACTTGCCCGAATTCGAGACCAGGAAGCCCTTGTCTTTCAGGCGGTCGGACAGAGTGATTGTCGATTCGGCGTCTGGTTCCTTGCTGTCGCCATCTTTGATCAATTCAACGCCGAGGAACAGGCCGCTACCGCGCACGTCGCCCATTGCATCATACCTGTCCATGCGACCCCGGAGTTCGTTTACCAGCCTGTCGCCGACGCCTGCCGCATTTTTGAGGAGATCGAGGCGTTCGATTTCGTCCAGCACGGCCATGCCCACGGCTGCCTGCAGGGGAGTCGCTGCACAGGTACTGAAATAGTCCTTCTCGGCACGGAAGGCGTCGACGTATTCTTTTTTCGCAGCCGTGGCGCCAAGCGGCAAACCGTTGCCCATCGGCTTGCCCGTCACGACGATGTCCGGCCGGAATTCTGTTTTCTCGTACCCCCACCAGCAGCCGGTTCTGCCGTATCCCGACTGCACTTCGTCGGCTATGACCAGGCCGCCTTCCCGGTGAACGAGATCCGTGACCCGGGCCATGAAACCCGAAGGAATGTCCGGCAGGCCCTCGTTGGCGAAGATCGAGCACATGATGAGGGTCGCGAAGCCGGCTCCTTCTTTCTTCAAGTTCTCGATAGCCGACTCGACCCGGGCGAGATAGGCCTCGCACAGCGCTTCCTCACTCAGTCCCTGCTGCAGCGGCCGGTAGCGTTCGGGAAAAGGAAAGCCACGGATCTCGCCTGTCTGGTTCGCCGCGCAACCGACGTTGGTGAGTGAAGCGGCCAGCTCGCTGTTGCCGTGGTAGGTGGCATCCGTGCAAACCAGGCCGCGGCTCCCGGTGACGACGCGAGCTATTTGAATGGCCACTTCGATGGCCTCGGTGCCGCTGCAGCTGAACACCACGCTCTCGATGCCATCGTGGTTGAGATCGACCAGCCGCTCGGCGAACGACACGATGCCCTCGTGCAGGTAGCGGCTATGGGTGTTGACCATCGCCTGTTGCTCGGCCATGGCGCGGACGACGGCCGGGTTTGCATGCCCGATGCACGGCACGTTGTTGTACATGTCGACATAGCGTCGCCCAGCCCGGTCGTACAAATAGACGCCTTCTCCTCGAACGATCTCGAGCGGCGTGTAATAGAAGAGTTCCGCGCCGGAACCCAGAGCTTGATCCCGGCGTTGTCGTAACGAATCGCTCGCCATAAATAGACTCTCCTGAAAAGTGGGGCCGGACATGATTTCACTTCACCAAAATCGTATCCTGCCCCAATTCTAGAGATTCGGAGCACTCAATGTCCATCGAGAAGTGGAAATGATGGGCCCGAGAAGGCCATTCGAGACATTCGCCGGGTAAGAAGCGCCTGGCCAGCGATACTTGGGCGCTTGCTTCATCAGTGAATGTTTTATGGACTATTATTGGCCTGACGCTAATTATGAATCAGATGATCTCTGCAATGGAATTGAGCTAAAAATGGCAGCATCCAGACTCTCCAAATCCCGCAT
>WTCH01000305.1 GCA_013138675.1 Woeseiaceae bacterium
GTTCACTATCACGAGAGCAACGGCTTTCGTGAGAATTCATACCTAAAGCGTGACGACACGAATGGTCGCGAAGAGACAACGGTACGCGGCCGGCTCAAGTGGTCAGCCGGGGATACCTGGGATTTCAATTTCGCAGCCGTGTACGCCGATGTTGATAACGGCTACGACGCCTGGGCGATCGACAATAGTTCAACAGTATTGTCGGACAAACCAGGTAAAGATGCCCAGACAAGTGTCGGTGCATCGTTGCGAGCCGAGTACTCGGGCTTCGCTGATTCGACGTTGACATCGATAACGAGCTTCGCCGACTCAGACATCGAGTTTAGTTATGACGCTGACTGGGGTAACGACGATAGTTGGGCGCCGGTGCTGTACGACTACATCTCGGTGAGCGACCGTGAACGCAAGACATTGAGCCAGGAGTTTCGCTTCGTGGCCGATCAGTGGCTTGTTGGCCTGTACGCGTTGAAACTCAAAGATGAGATATCTACATTCAACTGGGGCGAATACTACGACCCGGGTTACGACTTTGCCGACAGCCTGAATGACTTGTTCATCAGTGACTATGAGGCGACTAACCTCGCCGTGTTTGGGCAACTCGACCAAGAACTAGGCGAGGCGTCCCGACTGACGTTCGGTTTGAGATTTGAGCGACGATCGACCGACTACAGCGACAGCATGGGTCTACGAACGGGGCCATCGGAATCGATGTGGGGCGGCGAATTAGCCCTTAGTCATGATCACTCTGACGCTGTTACAAGTTTCATAACCGTTTCAAAGGGTTACAAGGCTGGTGGCTTCAATCTTGGACCAGCCGTGCCGGACGAATATCGCGAATACGTCGGTGAGGATCTGCTGAATCTCGAAGCGGGCATCAAGGCGAATCTTCTCGAGAATACGCTGCGGCTTAATGCGTCGGTGTTTGCGAGTCGTCGCAAGGACCAGCAAGTGCGCACCTCGTTCCAGCTCAATCCTGGTGACCCGACGTCTTTCGGTTTCGTCCCGATCACTGTCGCAGAGGGCGACACGTTGGGATTCGAAGCTGACTTGCGTTGGCTTCCGAACGACAACTGGATGCTGTATGCAACGATCGGATTGCTCGACACGGAATTCGGTGACGTCAAGGCGCCTTCACTTGGGAACCTGGTCGGTCGATCGCAGGCGCATGCACCGGACTACACGCTGGCATTCGGCGGTAGCTATGATCATCCAAGTGGCATTTTCGTTCGAGTCGATACCTCTTTTCGCGATGACTTCTACTTCGACGTGAGTCATGACGCGCGGTCACGATCGTTTGAACTCGTCAATGCCCGAATCGGGTACCGGTCGGATACTTGGTCAGCAACGTTGTGGGCGCGCAACCTGTTTGATGAGGAGTACGCCGTTCGTGGTTTTTACTTTGGCAATGAGCCACCCGATTTTCCCAACGCCTTATACACACGATTTGGTGACCCACGCCAGGTCGGTCTTACTATAAATAAAGGGTTCTAATATGAAAGTTGCTGTCGATATCAGCCTGTATCCGCTGCAGGAAGACCTGATTCCACCCATCCAGGATGTAATAGAGAGACTCAAGTCACACGACGGCCTTTACGTCGACACCAATGCGATGAGCACACAGATTCGTGGTGAGTACGACGACGTTATGGCGATTTTGACGAGCGAGTTCAAAACAACCTTCGAGCAATTGCCGAAGGCCGTCTTCGTCATGAAAATCCTGAACAATCCGATCGCGGACTAAATGACGCCGCTCGAAATCATCGCGGTTGTAATGGCCGTCCTGTACCTGCTACTGGCGATTCGCGAGAACATCTGGTGTTGGCCATGTGCCGGTATCAGCACGGCGATCTATATTTACCTGTTCCTTAGCGCGCAGTTGTACATGGAGTCGGCGTTGAATGTCTTCTATTTCGCGATGGCCATATACGGCTGGAGTGTCTGGTATCGCGGTCGATCTGACGGTCACGAGCTGCCAGTATCTGTCTGGTCATTGCCCGTGCACGCGTACGCGATCACGGCGATCGTCATCGCAAGTGCAATCAGCGGTTACCTGCTCAGCACCTACACCGACGCCGCATTTCCCTACATTGACTCCCTGACGACCTGGGCTGCGATCTGGGCAACGTTTCTGGTTGCACGCAAGGTACTCGAGAACTGGTGGTACTGGATGGTCATCGACATCGCATCAATATTTATCTACTGGTCAAGAGATCTGCAGCTAACGTCTTTGCTATTTGTCGTGTATGTGATCATGATTCCGTTCGGTCTCATTAGCTGGACGCGCTCCTGGCGCGAAGCACAGGCATGACGTCAACACCGGAAACCGTACTTGCAGATTTGCCTGAGTGGGCAGGGGCGACCGCCAGGACATTGTCGGGCGGTTTAACCAATCGCACCTGGTTAGTCGAAGTTGGCGATCGTCGCGCTGTCCTCAAGATAGACGACAAACCGCGCGAAGCGCCGTTCAACAGTCGCGACGCCGAAGCACGGATTCAGGCGGCCGCAGCGAAGCAGGGGCTCGCCAATCCCGTGTTACTGGCGACTGACACGGTTTATATGACCGAGTATGTGGATGGCGTTGTCTGGTCGCTAAACTGCCTTGACGACAACGCAAATCTCGACAATCTCGCGGCGGGGCTGAAGAAGCTGCACTCGCTGCCATTGACCGGCCGCACGTTTGATCCGCTCGGCGCTGCGCGGGAGTACTCTCGGCTCATTGATCCCGCACAGGCGGTCAAAGTCAGCGAGTGCTTGCAAAAAGTCGAAGTCGGGCCACGGCCACCGAATCTCTGTTGCTGTCACAACGACCTCGTTGTGGCCAATATTCTCAACGTTCCTGATGTACGGTTCCTGGACTGGGAATACGCTTGCGACAACGATCCGTTTTTTGATCTCGCAACGATCGTTGCGCACCACAAGCTAACGACCGAACAATCAAACTACCTGCTCGATTCTTACTTCGACGGTGATGGTGGGCGCTGGCGCGATCAGCTTGCGCGCCAGGCGGATGTGTACGAGGCGCTACTCTGGCTGTGGAGTGCCGCTCGGCCGCAGGGCGATCTGCAGAGTGATCAGAGCGGCGAGCGCTGAGAGAACGGAACCAATCAAAACACCAAGCCGGTCACCATCAAAGTAACTTCCATCGCCGTGCTCAAAAGCCAAGCCTGCAATGAACAGGCTCATCGTAAATCCGATGCCGCTTGCGAACGCCACGCCAACTATCTGCCCCCAGGACACATCAGGGGGCAGCTTCACAAAACGAAGCAAAGCAGCGAGACCAACAAAGGCCATGATGCCCAGCGGTTTGCCGACGAACAGGCCCAGCACAATACCGAGCGTGACCGGGTGCGTGACCGAGTCGATAGAGAGGCCACCGAGTGGCAGCCCGCCGTTCGCGAACGCAAATACGGGCAGGATCAGGAACACCACCGCACCGTGCAGATCATGTTCGAGTTCACGCAAGGGCGAGTTGCCGTTCTTGCCACGCATGGGGATGCAGAGGGCAATGAGCACACCTGCCAGCGTTGCGTGCACGCCGGACTTCAGCAACGCGACCCAAAGAACTATGCCGAGCAGAATGTAGGTCGATGTACGGGTCACCCCGGCCCGGTTCATCAGCAACGCGATGATGAACGCAACGATGCCGACGATGACGAGCGTCAATGAAATATCTTCGGAATAGAACAAAGCAATGATGACGATCGCGCCGAGGTCATCGAAGATGGCAAGAGTGAGGAGAAAGACCTTCAAGGCGACGGGCACACGACTGCCGAAGACACTCAGTAATGCCAATGCGAATGCTATATCCGTCGCGGCCGGAATCGCCCAGCCGTCGAGAGCAACAGGATCGCTCCAGTTGAACCAGGCGTAGATCGCCATTGGCACGATCATTCCGCCAAGGGCGCCGACAGCAGGCAGCGCAATCTGCGGTGCCGACGACAATTCTCCTTCCAGGACTTCGCGCTTCAGTTCCAGGCCAATCAGGAAAAAGAACACGGCCATGAGGCCATCATTAATCCATAGCAGCAGCGGCTTGTTGATTGTCCAGTCAGCGACCTGTATCCCGACCGGAGCACCCAGAAACGCGTCGTAGACAGGTAGCAGCGGCGAGTTCGCCACCAGCATGGCGGCGATAGCCGCAATCAGCAGCAGTATGCCGCCGGCAGATTCGAGCTTCATGAAATCACGGATCGCGCTGGCGACCGGCGAGGAGTTGTCTACCATGTGTTGCGGAGCTCCCTTAACTTCAAGAAAACAGACCGCGCGTCGGGGTTGTCACCGATCTCCGGGAACTGCTCCTGCAATCTCGCAATCACTGACAGGCTGTCGAGCCGGAAGAACGTATTCACCTCCCGTTCCTGCGTTAATGTCATGACGAGTGCGTCGGCGGGATCCTGGTTGCCATAGTCTGTGAGCATCTGTCGTGCCGTCTCATTATCCGGTTCACGATCAAGCGTAAATTGCAGGTTATTGATCAGGTAATCATGGCCCGGGTAGATCAGCGTATCGTCGGGTAGCTTCTCGAGTTGGTTTTCGAACGTATCGTACAGCTCGCCAGGGTGACCGCCATTGTGACAGTTGCCAGCCCCTGCGTTGAAAAGGGTATCGCCGCTGAACAGTGCTGGCTGATCTGTTTTCGAGAGCAGGCAGATGTGGCTCATCGTGTGACCGGGTGTGTCGAGGCACTCGAGATCAACGGTCTCACCGACCTTGATGACATCGCCCGCGCCGACGCCACGCGTCACGTTCGGAATGCGGTCCTTGGCATTCGCATGCGCAATGATCGAGGCGCCGGTCGCCTTAACCATTCCTTTGTTGCCACCCGTGTGATCGCCGTGTTCGTGGGTGTTGAGAATCTGCGTGATGGTCCAACCGTGTTTCTTGGCTGCCGCAAGACATTTCTGATATTCGAGTGGATCAATTGCGAGCGCATCTCCAGTTTCGGGGCAGGCAACCAGGTAATTGAAGTTGCGATAGGCGTTGCCGGTCCAGACCTGTTCAACGATCATCGTGATTCCTCAGCCGCGTAAACCTTCTTGCCGGCGACCCAGGTCTCGAGCACCCGGATGTCATCGATCTCGGAGGCCGGGACCTCGAAATAATCCCGGTCAATGACGATGAAATCGGCCCACTTGCCAGCCTCGAGGCTGCCCAGGCGATCTTCCTGGTGTGCAGCATAAGCGTTTGCGAGCGTGAACGAGTGCAACGCCTCGGCACGCGTCAAAGCCTGGTCAGCGTACCAGCCACCGTCCGGTTCGCCCGCGCGACTCTGACGAGTGACCGCCGCGTACAGACCATGCCATGGGTTCGCGAGTTCAACCGGAAAGTCCGACCCATTCGCGAGTACGGCGCCTGAATTAAGCAGGCGTCGCCACGCGTAGCCACCCTTGATGCGGTCGGGGCCAATACGATCTTCGGCCATGTTCATGTCGCTCGTTGCGTGTGTTGCCTGCATCGCGGCGATGACGCCGAGTTCGGCAAACCTCGGAATGTCTTCGAGTGCGATGATCTGTGCATGTTCGATACGGTTACGCAGGCTTGATGGCTTGCCACCCTGCGCGGCCTC
>WTCH01000235.1 GCA_013138675.1 Woeseiaceae bacterium
CCGCGCATATCGATGACAACGCCATAACCCGAGTCCGCAAACACCTCGAGTGCTGCTGCATCGGGCTGCCCGGACGACGTTATTCCATCGACCGGCTCGACCTTCCCTGCGGCAATGACGTCGTCAAGATCAACATGTATACGCCGCTCGCCCTCGTCGGCATTTGCCGAGAAGGCGAACAGGAGGATGGCCAGTGGTGTCAGAATTTTCATCAGTCTTTCAACGTCTCAGTCATGTGCATTTCGATACCGTTCTCGGTGAACAGGATGTCACCCGACATACGATCATACAAGTCGGCGACTGACTGCATCAGTTCGTTCAGCGCGGCTTTCATCTCCGGCGTTGGTGCATCTTCACTATCGTCCCCTACAGCTATCGCCTCTCCCATGAAACTGTAATACCGCGCCGCATCGATGCTAAAGCTCATGAATGGCGGAGGTGTGGAACCCTCAGCGTCCAGCATTCCCTGTACCTCAGACTCCGACTCATCACCCACTGAGACCGCCACCGCACTGTCCGTCAGCGCGGCAAACGCCGAAATGTCCATCGCCTGCAATTGTGGCAGGTCGAGGGCGACAGGATCGCCACCCGGCTGCAGATTCAGTGCCGCGAGTTCCGGGCTGAACATGGCTCCCATTGCGATCAATCCCTGGGCATTGTCCATGGCGAGGAGAAAACTACCGTCGATCGACGTCGGTGGTGTCTGGGTTGCAATGTCGAGACCTTCAATCTCATCGATAACGGTGAGGAAGCCTTTGAAGTCATAGACCATTGGCGGTAATGGCTGATTCAGCGACTCACGCGCCTGCTCTACGCCGCCCTGCAGTTCCGCAAAGTGCTCGCATTCGAACGGATCTGCTTCCATCGCATCGAGCCGCGCCTCCATGAAGGATCGCGCCGCCTTGAAGTCGAGGCTCATGCCGAATGACATCAACCCGCCGCGATCGCCGCCGAGACCTGGCACAACAGCCGGCAGAACCTGCAATCCGGCGGCTATGTCGTCGCGAAGCTCGAAGACAACACTCGAATCGAATCGTTTGGCGCTAATGCCTGTGTAGCCGATGACCATTCTGGGCGCAACGCCTGCGACGTCGCGAATCTCTGCCTTGCACACATCTGACAGTTCGGTGTCATCGTGCTCAAGCAGCGCCATCAGGTCAACGTCCAGCCCGGTCGGCTGGCCGACAAAGCGTTCTGCGATAGCGGCAACATCGACAAACCCGACGACATGGTTCGTGTAGTCATACTTCGAGATGATGTCCTGCAGAACGGTTGATTCGGCGATACTGCTATCCGGCAGTGTCAAACCCAGCGCTCGCCCGGTCTGGGCATCGTCAAACCCGGCAGGTACCAGTGCGAATACAGCCTGGTCCTCGACAACGGCAATGACGATCCTTAGTTCTTCGGCATCGAAATAGCGATAGGACTGCCCTGCCAACTCAGCAACTGTCATCTGGCTGCCTGCCTGCTCTTCGAATCGCACGATGGCCGCTTCGAACAAGGCGCCATCGGATAGCCCAATACGCATCACTGGCAAAAGGCCATTGCCATAGAAAGCCATCAATGAATCGCGAGCTATTCCTGCGTCCCGCATACCTTGCACTGACAGCAGCGTCGACAATTCCTCGACAAGCGCTTTTGTGCGCTGCGCTTCTTCGCTGTTCTGCTTCTCTTCGGTCAACTCTGCCTGCGTGGCGGCGATGACTTCTTTCAGGACAGATCTGTAGGAGACCAGGACTCGATCGAGCATCGGCTCAAGTTCATCCATGACATCATCTGGCAGCGGCTCAAGGCTCGCGAAGACATACGGCGTGTCAGCCGGCACATACTTCAGCAATGTGCTGTCCGAACTAAACGCCGCCGAAGTTTCAGCGGTTTCTTCGTCTTTCCCGCAACCGGCCAACATGAGAGCACTGATGGCAAATACGGCGATAACTCTTGTACTAATCGATTTGAACATGAAACAGATTCCTTACATTGAGCCATGACACACAGCACCGAAGCGGAGCTGCGGATTCCAAATTCAGGCGAGTAAAGTAGCGAATTGCGACGGTCTGATTGTTGTTAATCGAGCGGGTCGATTGCCGTCATGAGTGCAGTATACGCTTTGCCCCACCAGCAGCACAAACTTACACTGCACCTATGGACATGATTATCCGCGATATCAGTGACGCAGACCTTGACGCAGTTCTTAGTCTGAACCAGTCAGAGGTACCCCACGTCGGCAGCGTCGACCTGGAGAAGATGCGCTGGTTTGCAACGAATGCCAGTTATTTCCGGGCTGCGATGAGGGATGACCAGCTTGCCGCCTACCTGGTCGGGTTTCTGCCAGGCACCGGTTATACGAGTCCAAACTACCTTTGGTTTTGCGACAACTATGACGATTTCGCCTACGTCGACCGAATTGCGGTTGCAAAATTTGCCAGACGCTCAGGAATTGCGTCCCGCCTGTATGACGATTTCGCAGCGGCGATGCCGGGGACGGTCGATGTCATGACCTGCGAAGTTAACGTACGGCCACCCAATGAATCGTCAATGACCTTTCATCGTCGACTCGGTTTTGACCAGGTTGGCTCGCTGGTATCCGATGACGGCGACAAGGAAGTCGCGATGCTCGCAAAACCGCTTCGTGTTTGAGAGCTAGTGGTAACCGTCCGGGACCGAATGCGTCTCGGGATCGTAAATCTCGCCAGCCTCAATCCTAGTCTTCAGCCGATTTCGAGGTGAAGCGACCGGACACGTTGCGAATGCGTTGAATGCGCACGGCGGATTGTAGGATTTGTTGAAATCCAGAATGGTCTCGCCCTCTTCGTCGGGCCAGCTCGCGTAGACAAAGCGCCCTGCCGGATAGGTCTCTCGCCCGCTGGTCTGATCGCCAAAGACGAAGAACAAGCGATCACCGGATGAGTACGCTTCCAACTCGTGCGTGACACCGTCGATCTCGAATGTGACCGTTCCAGGTGATTCGGGGCGATAACCCAGACCCTCAATGGTCGTTTTGACGTTAAGGATCTTCGGTTCCTCGAACGGCTGCAGTGTCGCAGCAACGCGGAGCGCCGGAACAATTGGGTAGCACGTCAGCGGCGCAAAATTATCGAGCGACGGATGTTCGAAATCGCGCAGACGCAGCGCAAACCGCCCGTCGCGTTTGATGATGGTCCAACCTAAAGAACCGTGCGTCAGCGCAACCGGGTTCATGGTCGTGTCGTCTGCAAGGAAAATCGAATTAACAGGAATGTCTTCGTAGCGCACGTCCGCATCCGGGTGTGCTGCAAGAACAACGCCATCCGTATTTACTTGAAGTTCGCCGACATAAAGCGCCGCATTTTCCGGAAAAATAATGTCGTTATCGGCAGCCGCTCCGATCAACGTGGTGCCATTTTCAAGCCAGTACAAACCAACGAGATTCAGGTAACCGGAAGGCGCTTTGAGGTTGGCCAGTCGATCAATCCGCCACTGCAGGATTTCCTGCTCATAGGCATCGGACGCCACTTGGGTTTCTCCGGAACTGCGTGCGCTGCTCAAAAGTACGACACCCAGAAGTGCCCACTTAACTACTGTAGTCTTCATGGTCGGCGATACTAAACCATTTTCTTATGACGAAAACCCCCAACAACGCAGCCACCGCATACGCGAACTTGCAGCCTGAGCAAATCCTCGACGTTCTCGGGGATCTGGCGTTTCGTTGTGATGGCCGCTTTCTCGCACTCAACAGCTATGAGAACCGCGTTTACCAGGTTGGTATCGAAGAGCAGCGCCCTATCGTGGCCAAGTTTTACCGTCCCGGGCGATGGAGCGACGCGGCAATCGTTGAGGAGCATGAGTTCAATCAGGAATTGAGCGCGGCTGAACTTCCGGTTGTCGCGCCACTCGTCCTGAACGATCGAACCCTGCACCATTCCGGACCGCACCGCTTTTCCGTCTACCCTTGCCACGGCGGGCGCGCGCCCGATCTCGACAACTACGACCTCCTCGAACAGCTCGGGCGCCTGGTTGCCCGCATACACCTGATCGGTGATACCCAGGATTTCTCGCACCGACCATCGGTAGAAATTCAGAGCTATGGATTCGATTCGCGCGACTTCCTGCTCGACCGCGATTTCATTCCGTTGGAACTACATCCCGCTTATGAAAGTGTCAGTGACCTGGTGCTCAACGGCGTGGAAGAGTGTTACGCGCGTGCAGGTGACGTTGGAGATTTTCGCATTCATGCCGACTTTCACCCGGGCAACGTTCTCGTCCAGGGCGAACGGCTGCACATAGTCGATCTTGACGATACCCGGCACGGGCCGGCAGTTCAGGACCTGTGGATGTTCTTGTCCGGCGATCAGGATGAGCAGAGCCCGCAGCTTGATGCGCTGTTATCGGGCTACAGTGAGTTTCGACGCTTTGACACCCGCGAGCTCAACCTGATCGAAGCATTGCGCAGCCTGCGCATCATGCATTACGCCGCATGGATCGCCAGGCGCTGGGGCGACCCGGCATTCAAGATTGCGTTTCCCTGGTTCGACTCGCACCGGTACTGGGAGGACCACGTACTCGCCCTGCGCGAGCAGGTTGCCTTGATGCAGGAAGCGCCCATTGAGTGGCGCGAAGGCTAACGCGACGGCAAATGTCGACGCCGCGCGGAAAGTTCGAAGCGCTCGATCCGGCGTGTGCAGGTCATATTCGCTGAGACGCCTGAGTGCATTGATTCTCACGGCACAGCGCACTACAGTGGAGGCGTACTGATTTTCGTACCCAAGGGCGGAACTCTGACGCCTGAGGTCGCTCTGATATAGGGGCCGTACAACTGAAAATCGCCGCCGGACACGTCTATTTGAAAGCAATGCATCGCACAGCGTTACTGGGACTTCTCTTGATCGGGATGTTGGGCGGCTGTGTGTCTAACGTCACGCTCAAGGCTCCGACAATACCAGAACCTCTTCTGGCACAGATCCAGATGTCCGTCGGTGTGCGTATGCCCCTCGAATTTGAGCACTACGTTCACGAGGAAATGGTCTACGGCCATGAGGAATGGTCAATCGACCTCGGGCGTTCGAACGCCGCACTGTTCGAGCAGCTGTTTAAGTACATGTTCTCCAGCGTCACTGTTCTGGATCCGGATGACGATCCGCAATTGATGGACCTGGACGCCCTTATCGAACCCTCTATCGATGCATTCGAGTTTTCTACACCGGGACAAAGCAACACGGAAGCGTTCGCCGTCTGGATACGCTATCGACTGAAAGTTTTCGACTCCGACGGAAATCTTGTATCGAACTGGCCTGTTGCCGCCTACGGCAAGAGTCAGACCACCAAGATGGGTGGGTCGAGCGCGTTACAGCGGGCAGCTATTCTGGCAATGCGCGATGCTGCCGCATTGATGATCATGAAATTTGACAACGTAACCCGGATAAGTGACCTGGCAGGTGGCTCCTCAGCGCCCAAGTCTCCGCTGCTCCGACCAAAGCCGGAAACCACCGATGAATCCGAAGTACGAACAACCGCCCTCGAAGGAAGTTCTGATGAAACAGGCTAGTCGCGTGATGAAGCTCACCGCCTTTCTTTTGCTGGCTGCCATTGCGAGTGGATGTGTTACTTCAACGATCGTGGACGCCCGTACAGCGAAGACCGGCATCAATGAGGGTGACACGGTCGTGATCATGGCCAAGAGCTACCACCTCGGCAATGAAACCGAACTAAAGTACATCCGGTGCATCGAGGAAAACCTCGCGCGGGGCCAGGAAGGGCTCACCGTGATTCCGCATGACGAATTCGTTGATTCGCTGTTTCCGTGGTTCGAGCCCCGTACAGCGCCAGCCGAGACCAAGAACCTGGCCAAACTGATGGACCGCCCCGGCGTGGCCGACAAGATTGCCGAACAAGGTATTCGTTACATCATCTGGCTTGATGGCGACACTGATCGCGTCGCAGGCGGTGGTAGTCTGTCCTGTGCCGTCGGACCCGGTGGTGGTGGCTGCTTCGGCTTTGCCTGGTGGCAAAATGATGCGGACTACGATGCATCCGTGTGGGACCTGGAAGGACTTGAGTCCGCAGGCACGGTCTCTGCTGACGTGACCGGCACCTCGTATATGCCCGCACTGGTTATCCCTCTGCCTTTAATCGCCCGGACGCAGTCAAGGTCGTGCAAGAGCCTCGCGGCTCAACTGCACAAATTTATCGTACAAGACGAAACAGCCTGATTCGTCACGGCCGACCGGCCCGAATGAACGCTTTTCGATAATAGTCCGACCCCAGATTTTCGATAGATACAGTCCTGCCCGTCGATGGCGCATGCACGAATCGCCCGTCACCCAGGTAGACGCCGACGTGTGACATCTTGCCCGCGATGTTGAAGAACAACAGATCACCCGTGCGCAAATCGCGGTTTGGGACCGGTGCTAGCTGCGCCCATTGACCAGCGGTAGTCCTGGGGACGTTTTTCCCCGCTGTCGCGTACGAATAATGGACGAGACCGCTGCAATCAAATCCTGAAGGCGAACTGCCGCCGTACCGATAAGGCACACCGACCTGCCCCAGTGCGACGGATGCAGCGCGTTCACCGACACTCTGAGGCTTGCCTGGCGTCGATGAACAGCCGGCAGCAGCGAGCAGGACAAGAAGCAGTGTCACGACACGGCGTACACTGTGTGCTGGCTGGGATATCATGGCTTTACTTCCATTCGGCGCTGAGCAACCAGAATACGTAACGGAACCTGAAGACCGTATGAACTGCATCCCAAGTTTGAACGTTCATTTGCTGCTTGCGTGCGCTGCGACCTGCGCCGCTTGCGGTACACAGGTCGCCGATCCTCATACTCCGACCGACCCGCTGACCTATCGAATCAGCTATATCGTCGAGCCACAACCCGCGGAAGGTGCTGTCGACGTCACTCTGCGGCTATCGCAGCCTCGCTCGCTGCTGCGCGAACTCACTATGAGACCCGACGATCGCATTTCAAAGATCGAGGCCGACGGCAATCTGGTGCGTGATGACACCGGCATGCACTGGAACCCACCGGAATCAGGCGGCACGATGTCCTGGCGCGTTGCTGTTGCGAACCGACGAAACGGGGATGGCTACGATGCCTGGCTCGGTGTGGATTTTGGTCTGTTTCGAGCCGAAGACGTTATCCCGCGGGCATCCAGTCGGACGCTGAAAGGCGCTACCAGTGAAACCTGGTTGTCGTTTCAGCTTCCGCCGACATGGTCCGTAGTAACGCAGTATTTTGACGATGGCGGGCAAATCCAGATCGCAGACCCGGACAGGAGATTTGATCAGCCCTCCGGGTGGTTTGTGCTTGGCGACCTCGGAGTGCGCCGTGAGCGCATCGCCGGCATGCGTGTCGCTGTAGCCGGCCCGGTCGATCATGCGGTTCGACGTCTCGACACCATCGCCCTGCTGAACTGGACGTTGCCAGAACTTGCCCGCCTGTTGCCGGAGCTGCCTCCCAGGCTGACAATCGTCAGTGCCGGCGAGCCAATGTGGCGTGGTGGGTTATCGGCACCACAATCGCTGTTCTTGCATGCCGAACGTCCGCTGATCAGTGAGAATGCAACCAGTACACTGCTGCACGAGGTCATCCATATGTCGCTCGGCCTGACATCCCGGGACGGGTATGACTGGATCGTCGAAGGTTTCGCCGAGTACTACAGCCTGCAAATGCTGCGGCGCAGTGGCACCATTTCGAACGCACGCTTTGCTGCAGCACAAACCGAACTATCTGACTGGGCTAAAACTGCCGGCAACCTGTGTGGCCCGACCTCATCTGGCGCGACCACCGCGTTGGCAGTGACTATTCTGGACGCGCTGAACAACGAGATTCTCGAGAAGTCGGCCGGCGAGTCGAGCCTTGACGATGTTGCACGTGAGTTATGGCGGCTTGACGAAAAAGTCAGCCTC
>WTCH01000315.1 GCA_013138675.1 Woeseiaceae bacterium
GCTTACTGCCCTGGGACCCGCCCTCGGATTCAGCCGAGTAGGAGTCTGGAAAGAATGTCGTGAACGAAACGTCTCGAGGAGTCCTCGGGACGCTTATAGTCAGGCCCGTTTTTTCTGCACTTCGAAAGCACCCACGACCAGGTCGCGTATCGATCCGTAACATGCCTCACAGAAACGGCTGAAGTCTGATAAATGGGACTCATCCGGCCAGGCACCCGTCGTATCATCCAGCTGGCCGATCGTCACCTGGTAGTCGGCCAGCAGCTGTATGTAGTTGCGTCGCTGTTCCGCAGGAATCGTCAGTGGCGGCAACCCAGCCTTCAGCAGAGGAATATTAGCCAGCAAGCGGGCGATTCGGCCATTGCCATCCCAAAACGGATGGACGTGGACAATACCCATATGAATTTTCGAGTAATACTCGTGTGCCGTGACCGCGGAGATATCATTCACATTGACAGCGTTCGTGAAATCAATGATCTCGGTCATGAGCACAGGAACTGACGCCGGCATTGCATACTCGATGAACACCTGGCGGCCATCCGCTGCGACCATGTGCGTGCCATTCGGCTCTACTTTCCATGCACCGTCAGGTTTGTAGATATCCGTCACTTGTTCGGTCTGTACCGCTTTTTGCAGTCCGAACACAATGCTCTCGCTTAGCGGCTCGTTCAGGCATCGATACAGCAGATCGATGGCGCGGGCATGCCCGATGACTTCCTGGTGATCTTTGATTGCCTTGCCGGAAATCGTAAGCCCTTCCTGCAACACGAAGTGGGTGTCTCCGAGCGTAAGCGTATTACCTTCGAGTGCAGTGGACGTGTGCGTCCACAGGTCGCGGATCTGGGCCAGCAACTCTCTCTTCAGGTCGCTGTCGAGGCCCCGCAAGAATCCCAACGGGGAAGGTGCAGGAGTAGCATCTTCACCTGCCGCAACGACGGCCTCGTAACGGGTCGCACGACCAACACCCGAGCTCGTAATCAGACCCAGAGCCACCCACTCTGACAACCAGCGGCGCAGCGTCCGTTGCGGCAAATCCGGTCCTGCCCGACGCGTAATTTCAGCTGCAGACAGTGGCGCCGAGCTGCTTTGCAGCACAGCGAGAGCAGTGTCACGTTGGGCTTTTCTGGCCATGAAATCGGGTTATCAGGAGATTATCCGGCCATTCTACTGTATTTTGGCCTGATAATGGTGTTTATCCGGCCAGTTTATTTGAGGGCCGCCAAATCTGAACCCGCTGGTTTCTGGTACAGACGCAGCCCGAATTCCGGCACGATTGCCAGCAGGTGATCGAAAATGTCCGACTGGATGTCTTCGTAGACAGCCCATTCGGTCGTGCTCGTGAAGCAGTAAATCTCCAATGGCAGTCCCTCGGGACCCGGGTTGAGCTGACGAACAATCAGCGTCATGCCTTTGTGGATCTTCGGGTGATTCTTCAGGTAGTTGTAAGCATACGCACGGAACGTGCCGACGTTCGTCAGCCGTCGCCTGTTCACCTCCGCGTCCACCTCGGTCGTAAGTCCCGAATTGTAATCGGCCAGTTCTTGTTCCTTGTTCTTAACGTAGTCCTTCAGCAGCGCGAAACGTGTGAAATGATCAACTTCGTCTTGCGTCTGGAAGCGGATCGACGACACATCGATGAAAACGGCGCGCTTGATCCGCCGGGCGCCTGACTGCGACATGCCGCGCCAGTTTTTGAACGAGTCCGTAATTAACCGGTGCGTCGGGATCGTGGTAATCGTCTTGTCCCAGTTCTGCACTTTGACGGTGTGAAGCTGCACATCAACCACGTCGCCGTCCGCACCAAACTGTGGCATCTCAATCCAATCGCCCACGCGTACCATATCCTGGGCGGTGAGTTGCACGCTGGCAACCAGTGACAGGATCGTGTCCTTGAACACCAGCAGCAGGATGGCGGTCATCGCGCCGAAACCGCTGAGTAGCAACAGCGGTGAGCGGTCCAGTACCGTCGCCACGATTAGCACGCCGCCGAGAATCCAAACGACGATCTGCACGAGTTGCACGAATCCCTTTAGCGGACGATCCTTTGCGATTGGCGAGGCCGCGTAGATCGTGTTGGCGGCACTGAGAATCGCAGTTAGAGTCAGCGTCAGCATCAATACCATGTAGCCCGTAGCCACATTGCGTATGAGCTGCGTACCACCTTCCGGCAAACCGGGGACGAACGGCACGCCGACGAATACGATCAGCGCCGGCACGACCTGCACAAGACGACCGAAGACGTTGTGCCTGACCAGGGCGTCATCCCAGGTGATGCTCGATCGTTTCGCGAACGCACGCACGGCGCGGATCAAGACTTGCTTCACGATCAGATTGATAATGACCGCACCTGCAAGCAGTGCCAGCAGGCCTACGGCGGGCGGCAGGAGGGGGTGGATCGTGCCGAGTTGCTCGAGCATTTGTCAGAGGGTCCGGAGTGAGTGCGCGGAGATGGTATCACCCAATCGTCATCTTAAGTCGAGAGGATGTTGTCACCCATTCTTGCGTTGCGCTACGTCGGTTTTATTGAAGCTGACAAATCGTTCTTTCAGCGATCGAACTTTTGCCGGACCGAGTATTGTTGCGAGCCACGCGCCAACCGTACAGTGCGATTCGAGGGGGTGGCGCAGATTCCTGCTCGTGTCGATGACATAGCTATTACGCCGACCGTCCTTGACCCGTTTTAGAATGTCGGCTTCATCCAACTGAGTAATCAGCCGAACCGCGGTGCGCTCTGTTATGCCCACCCGATCCGCGACATCGCGCAGCCTCGCTTGCGGGTTCTCTGCAAGACACACGAGCACGTGAGCGTAGTTACTGAAAAAAGTCCACTCGCCCATCGCTTCGCTCATAATTTGTCGCTCCGCATTCAGGAATCAAGTGCAATTATGGCATGACGCCGTCGAAACGGCTGTTAACGATGAGGTGAACCCAGATGCTCGCGGCGTAACCAAGCGCAATGACCGGCGTCCACTTCAGGTGTCCGAAGAACGTATATACTCCCCGCGCCTGGCCCATCAGCGCGACACCGGCGGCAGATCCGATGGACAACATGCTACCGCCGACACCGGCGGTGAGTGTCACGAGTAGCCATTGAGTGACATCCATTGTCGGACTCATCTGCAACACGGCGACCATTACCGGGATGTTATCGACGATTGCCGAGAGTATTCCCACCATGATGTTGGCGAACGTCGGACCCATCTCGATGTACATGAAGGTTGACATGAGGTC
>WTCH01000085.1 GCA_013138675.1 Woeseiaceae bacterium
CAAAGCGATAGCCGGGTGCATAGTCCTCGCTACGCGCCTTAACGGCGGTAACGTTGTCCAGACCCAGCAGCCCTGCGACGTGCTGGACGAACATGATCTTCTTGTTGTTGCTGTCGATGAGGTGAAATTCGCGCTGCGGCTCGACGATTGCGAGTGGCAGGCCTGGAAAACCGGCACCTGTCCCGACATCGAGGACGCGACCGCCTCGCAGAAGCGGCTGCGCCACCAGGCTGTCGCCGATATGTGCCGTAACCATCTCGTCACGATCGCGAATCGCGGTGAGGTTGACCTTTTGGTTCCAGCGCTCGAGTTCATCGAGTAGCGCGTCGAATTTTTCCGCGTGGGTCGTCATCGACCCCCTTTATATCAGGCGACGAGCAGTGCCATGAAGTCATCAACAGCCGTTGCCGCGAGCTTCTCGCGATCCGCACACAATGTGTTCAGTGTTTCCCACTGGTTCGCAGTAAGTCTCGGCGATACGCTGTCGACAAATTTCTGCTTGAGAACCGGGATACCCTCTTCACGGCGCTCACGATGCCCGATCGGGAAATCGACAGCGATGTTGTCCGTGCTGCTGCCGTCCTTGAAGAACACCTGCACCGCGTTGCCGATATACCGCTTCTCGGGGTCGAAGTAGTCCTTTGTGTATTGCTCGTTCTCGCGCACTTCCATCTTGTCGCGCAGGGTATCGATGCGCGGGTCGTGCGCGACATCGTCCTCGTAATCGGCGGCCGTCAGGCGACCGAAAATCATCGGCACCGCCACCATGTACTGAATACAATGATCGCGATCGGCCGGGTTGTCGAGCGGACCGGTCTTGTCGATGATGCGCACACCGGCCTCCTGCGTTTCGATAACAATCCGATCAATGTCGTCGATCCGATCCTTAACCTGCTGATGCAGTGTCATTGCGGCCTCGACCGCGGTCTGCGAGTGGAACTCGGCCGGGTAGGAAATTTTGAACAACACATTCTCCATGACGTAGCTGCCGTAGCCGCGCTGGAAGCCGAATGGATTGCCCTTGAAGAGTACGTCGTAGTAACCCCAGGTTTTTGCTGAGAGTGCGGACGGATAACCCATCTCCCCGGTCATGGCGATGAGCGCCAGGCGCACAGCACGACTCGTCGCATCACCGGCCGCCCAGCTTTTGCGTGAGCCGGTATTTGGTGCGTGACGATAAGTGCGAAGCGCACCGCCGTCGATCCACGCATGGGACAGGGCACTAAGCACCTGCTCCTTGTCACCGCCAAGCATGCGCGTGACGACTGCGGTCGACGCAACGCGTACCAGCAGAACGTGATCCAGGCCGACGCGGTTGTAACTGTTCTCGAGCGCGAGCACCCCCTGTATTTCGTGCGCGCGAATCATCGCATCCAGCACGTCGTGCATCGTCAATGGGTCTTCGCCCCGTGCGCGGCTTTGCCGGCTCAGGTAGTCGGCCACCGCAAGGATGCCGCCGAGGTTGTCTGACGGGTGACCCCACTCGGCTGCCAGCCAGGTGTCATTGAAATCGAGCCAGCGATTCATCGCACCAATGTTGAATGCCGCCATAACAGGCTCGAGCTCATAGGAGGTGCCGGGGACGCGTGCGCCTCCCGCGAGTGTCGCACCGGGTACGGCCGGGCCGAGCAACTTTGTGCAGGCCGGGTAGTCGAGCGCCTGAAAACCGCACGCGAGTGTATCCATCAGACAATAGTGCGCAGTCTCGAAAGCCAGATCGCTGTCGATCTCGGCGTCACAGACAAAGTCGGCGATGTCGACGAGTTCTTTATCCCAGTCGGGGCGCTTCGCCGAGCGAATATCAATATTGGACATGCGGGTGTTCCTTAGCGGTCTTCGATGGCAACCCAGTCCTGCAATGCAGGGCCGACATACTCGGCCGCGGGTCGTATCAGTTTGTTGTCGGCGCGCTGTTCCTTGATGTGCGCTGCCCACCCGGTAATACGCGAGCAAACGAAGATCGGCGTGAACAGGTAGGTGGGAACGCCCATGAAGTGGTACACGCTCGCTGCAAAGAAATCGGCGTTGGCAAACAGTTTCTTTTCGTCCCACATGACCTTTTCGACCGCTTCGGACACTTCATAAAGCGTCATGTCGCCTTTCTCTTCGGCGAGCGCCTTCGACATCGCCTTGTTGACCGAATTGCGCGGGTCCGATGTCGTGTAGACGCGGTGACCGAAGCCCATGATCAGATCCTTGCGCTCGAGCATGCCACGCACACCTTCGGTGGCCTCTTCGGGAGATCTGAACTTCTGGATCAGTTCCATCGCTGCTTCGTTGGCACCGCCGTGCAGCGGACCGCGCAGTGCGCCGATGGCGCCACTCACGGCCGAATGCATGTCGGAGAGCGTGCCCGTGATAACCCGGCCGGCGAACGTCGATGCATTGAATTCGTGTTCCGCGTACAGAATCAGCGTCGTCGACAGGCATTTCTCATGAAATGGCGAGGGCGCCTGTCCGTGAAGCAGGTGCAGGAAGTGTCCCGCAACGGTGTCATCATCGGTTTCGGTGGCGATGCGGGTTCCGCCGGTGTGGAAGCGGTGCCAATACAAGATCATTGATGGCAGGCAGGCGAGTAAACGGTCGGCGATGTCGTGCTGGTTCGAAAAATCGCCTTCGGGCTCGATATTGCCGAGGAACGAGACACCCGTGCGCAGTACGTCCATTGGGTGCGCATCGGCCGGCACCATCTCGAGCACGGTTTTTAGTTCGTCGGGCAAGCCGCGAAGCGACTTGATCTTCGCGACGTAGGCATCGAGTTCGGCCTGTGTCGGCAAGTGTCCATATAGCAACAGGTACGCGACTTCCTCAAACGACGCATTGTCCGCGAGGTCATAGATGTCATAGCCGCAGTAGGTCAGTCCCGCACCTTCTTTGCCGACCGTGCACAGCGCCGTCTTGCCGGCCGTCACGCCGGCCAGTCCGCCCGTCTTTTTCGTTTCTGTCATTTTTTCAGTCCTTGCTCTTTAAAAAGAGCGTCAAGCTTGTCTTCGTAGGCCTGGTAGCCAAGAACATCATAGAGCTCCATGCGCGTTTGCATCCTGTCAATAGCGGCAGACTGCGTGCCTTTTTCGCGCAAGTCGGTGTAGACGTCGAGTGCCGTCTTCGACATGGCACGAAACGCGGTTAACGGATACAGAGCCATACTAATACCGGCTGCCGCCAGCTCTTCGGTAGTAAATAATGGTGTCTTACCGAACTCCGTCAGGTTCGCGAGTACGGGAACCTTGATCGAATTGGTAAATTCTCGGTACTCATCGAGCGTCGTCAGCGCCTCGGCAAAAATCATATCCGCCCCGGCTTCAACATAGGCAGCGGCGCGATCAAGCGCAGCCTGTTGCCCTTCGACAGCGTGCGCGTCTGTACGCGCCATAATGACGAACGTGTCATCGATACGTCCGTCCACAGCCGCCTTGATGCGATCGCACATTTCCGCCGTCTCGACGAGCGCCTTGCCCTGCCGGTGGCCACAACGTTTGACCGCAACCTGGTCCTCCAGATGGCAACCGGCGGCACCTGCCCAGGTCATCTCACGCATCGTCCGGCCAATCATGAAAGCGCTGCCCCAGCCGGTATCGGCGTCAACCAGCAGTGGCACGTCCGTAGCCGATGCGATGCGACGAATGTCTTCACAGACGTCGTTCAGCGTTGTCATCGCGAGGTCCGGCAGACCAAAGGACGCGTTGGCGACGCCCGCGCCAGACAGGTAAATGGCGCGAAAGCCGGCTTTTTCGGCCAACAGTGCCGTAAATGCGTTGATCGCGCCGACGATTTGCAGCGGGCTTTCGGCCTCGAGCGCAGCTCGGAAACGTGCTCCAGCACTCATGCTTTGTGACTCCCAGGTGGTTACACACGAAATTTTAATACAGATTAAAATGTAAGATTTTAATACAGATTAAAATTTGCGCGGGGGAGCGATTCTAAACCACCGCAGGGGCGTTTCCCAAATGGAGCGGTCGGTAAATTTATATCTCTACAACAACGCGGCCCGTCACGGTGCCATCGAGATAGGCCTGAAAAGCGCCCGGCAGCTCGTCGAAACCGATCGTGCGGCTGCCGATTGTGTCCAGGTGGCGCGGCTTGAGGTCGTCGCCGATGCGCGACCAGACCGCGAGCCGCAGGTCGCGAGGAGTGTCCACGGAGTTGATACCGAGCAGGCATACGGCCCTGAGAATGAACGGCAAGACCGTCGTTTCGAGTTTGTGGCTGGCCGCCAGCCCAATGCTCGCGATGTTGCCGCCATAGTCCGTCGTGCGTGTCAGCCAGGTCAGGTCATCGCCGCCGAGGTTGTCGATCGCACCAGCCCACTCCGCCTTCTCCATGGGGCGTTTGCCGAGGTCGATCTCATCGCGCAACAGCACGCGGCGCGCACCAATGCTTTTCAGGTAGTCTTCTGCCGTCGTTTTGCCGGTCACCGCGACCGCCTCATAACCGCGACCATCAAGCATGTCGATTGCGACCGACCCCACACCTCCGGTCGCGCCCGTGACCGCAACGGGGCCACCCTCTGGGCTTTGGCCGTTCTGTTCCATGCGATGAATAGCAAGCGCGGCCGTGTAACCGGCCGTACCAATTTGCATCGCCTCCACTGCCGACATGCCGTCCGGAATCGGTACGACACTATTGCTGTCGACGCGCGCGTATTCCGCGTAACCGCCATCAACCGTTTCGCTGAGACCGCAACCGTTGACGAGCACAGCTGTGCCCACCTGAAGGCCAGCATCGTCGCAACTGACAACGGTGCCGGCGAGGTCAATGCCACCATTTAGTGGGTAGCGCCGCAATATCTTGCCGGCGCCAGTTGCTGCGAGTGCGTCTTTGTAATTGATCGTCGAGTGACTGACCTTGATAACGACGTTGCCGTCGGTCAGGTCATCAACAGAAATTTGCTCAAAGCCCGCAACGATTTTTCCGCCGGCCTCGTCAATACGGTATGCACGAAATTTATCCATGGATTCACTCTATCGCCCGCTGGGGCGGGCTCCTATTGTTGTCTATTTAACCAGACCTCGAGGCCCTGAGCATTGAGTTCGATGTCGATATCGAGCACCTCGATCATCGTCTCACGATCACCAGCATAGCCGTGATCCCCGAGCTGCTCGGCATAGTAGTCAAGCAGGCTCTCTCGCAATGCCGCGGAACGATTGTCGTCGTGTTCATGCTGCCGTGCCATCGCGACGTAGGCGTCGATTCCTGCGTGCATCTGGCTGGCCAGCCGCTCCACGTTGCAGACGCGACTGTAGTGCGTCAGGAACAGCTGCTCGGGTTCGCACGCCATAATGCGATCAACGGAGATGTGTGCCTCATCCGGATCAAACTGTACCGGCGTCGACGTCGGGAACACACTCTCGCCTCGCTCGGTGTCCAGCTCGCGATACGACACACCGAAACTGTCGCCAGTGAATACGCCTTTGGATGCCGGATCATTGATGATGTGATGATGCCGCGCATGGCCTTCAGTGTTGATCAGTTGCAACTCACGGCCGTTGAGCGATAACCAGTCTTCGTCTTCGGGAATATCGATGCGCGACGCATCGATTGGGCAGATCGTTCCATAGGTTTCGCGTGTTTTATCGACGCCGTAAACGGCTTCGGTGCCCGCGATGAGCTTGCCCGGATCGATCATGTGCGGTGCGCCGTAGCGGTGCACCACGCAACGTGCATTGGGCAATTCTTGCATTAATTTGCCCGCGCCACCGGCATGATCAAGGTGCACGTGGGTAAGGATGACGTAGTCGACGTCACCAACATCAAGGTCCTGCTGCCGCAGTGCGTCAAGCAGCAACGGCACGCTATCATTTACACCGGTATCAATGAACGCGGCTCGGCCGCCCTCAACAATCAGGTGACTCGCATCCTGGAGCGCGCGCGCGTACTCGGTATCGATGGCGGTGATGCCATCGTTGAAGACTGTGGTTACTGCGGTCAATCCGCCGCGGTCGTTTCGAGACCGTCTAAGCGTGAATAGTACCTGGCGAGCAACTCGACATCCTCGTCCGTTAGCGCGGCGACGAGGGGCGCCATGACAGGATCTTTTCGCGTGCCGTCGCGGTACTGGTTCAGAGCATGCTCGAGATAGTCCTCATGCTGCCCGGCCAGTGTCGGCCAGGACGGTGACAGGCTAATGCCGTTTTGTCCGTGGCAGGCTGTGCAGGTCGTCGTCTCTTCGAGGCTGGGCGCGGCGGACCCGCCGGCCTCAACCGTATCGGCGCTCAGGCTTGCGAGGTAGGCCGCAGTATCCTCGATTTGCTGATCCGTCAGGCTCGACGCCTGCGCGGCCATTGTCGGGTGGGCACGGGTGCCCTCGCGGTAGCCCTTGATTGCGATGACGAGATAGGCCGCCTTCTGGCCACCTAATTTGGGAACCCGGTAGGACGGATAGGCGTTGCGGTAGCCCTCGATACCGTGGCAACCGAGACAGGTATAGGCAAGCATCTCGCCGGCAGCGGCATCGCCTTCTGCAAATGCGGGAAGAGACGCACAGCCAATCAACAGCAGGGCGGCAGTAGCAAATGTGTTGGTCTTGATATTCACTGGCTTTTCAACAGGTTGCGTTTGCGGCCCCGGGGCCCGGTTGAGTCGAGGCCGCTATGTTAGTGACTGTTGCCCACGATTTCTAGCCCGGAGGGCGTCAGAGTGCGTGCTAGCATCTTACCCAACGTAACCGCGCTCGGGGATCTGTTGTGAAAAAAGGCTTTGTCTTTCTGCTGCTGGCGCTTGCCGTCATCGTTCTCGTCTCGCCAGGGCTCGTTGGCCGCCTCGCCGAGGAATCGATGGACGAGAATCTCGAATGGGCCGCAAACGACAGCCAGGACGTGACAATCACCTCGCAGGGATTTGAGCGCGGCTGGTTTTCTTCCGAGGGGCAGCACCGTATTGAATTACGCAACGGTGATGTGCGCGACCTCCTGCTGGTGCTTGCGGGCGACAAGGGCCTTGACGGGCTACCTGCACTGGTGATCGACACGCGCATTGACCACGGACTCGTGCCGGTTACCTCGATGGCGCGAGAGAAAGGCTCTCTTTTACCCGGCCTCGGAAGCGCCGTTTCCACGATGCGTCTCGAATTCGAGAACGGCGATACTATCGACATCCCGGGCACAATTTACAGTGAAGTCGGCCTGGCCGGCGAATTTCAATCCAACCTCATACTTGAGCCCGGCACCTTCAGCGACGGCGATGAAACAGCGCAGTGGGGCAACGTCGATGTGCTGATTAGCACGAGCCCGTCGACGAATGTCGTCGGTTTCAAGGGCGCGCTCGACGAGCTCGCTTTTGTGTCGCCATACAGCGAAGTCACCATAGGCCCGCTGCACTTTGAGGGCGACCAACAACGGACGCGCTTTGGTCCCTACGTTGGCGACGCGTCGTTTACGATCGACAAAATTACGATGCCCTCCAGCTGGGGCCAGGACAGCATGGGGCCCATTTCATTTACCTCGACTGCCACGATCGACGACGACGCTTTGTCCGGTCGTACCACCGTCCTGCTCGACAACCTGCCATTCGGTGACTTCGGTCGCGCGAGAATCAACATGGACATTTCGGCTGACAACATCGATGCCGAGGCACTCGGCAACCTCACTCGCGCACTCGACGAACTCAGCGACTACCCATCAAACGACGAGGTACGACTGGCGCTCGAGGATGACCTGAAGCAATTGCTCGCGGCCGGATTCGAGTTAGATGTCGTGCGACTGGATATCGCACTCCAGCCCGGCACGGTTTCGGCGACGTTTAACGTCGAGGTTGACGATACCGACCCCGATACCTTTGTCTGGACCTCGGCACTGCTGGCACTGGACGCAACGCTGGACCTCAGCGTACCTGCGGAGCTCATGGACTATGCGATATCTCTCGACCCGCAAGTTGGCGCGGCCGTCGGCATGGGTTTTTTGCGCAGGAATCAGGACGTCTACGAGATGGAGGCGGCGTTCAAGGACGGCCTGCTAACGATCAACGGTGCGCCTATGCCAGTTCCGTGGCTCGGTGGCAACTGACGAGTGTTTCGTTGAGGTCTGTCGCTTCCGGGCGCTCAGCCCGGCACACGGCTTCCGCGTGTGGACAGCGCGGATGAAACGCACAACCTTTCGGCGGCAGCATCGCTGAGGGAACCTCGCCCGTCACGGTTGTCCTGCCGCCCGCGTTTTCAGGATCCGGCACGGGAACCGCGTCTAGCAACGCCCGTGTATACGGGTGCCGCGGCTGGCCAAACAGCGCTTCGTTGCTCGCCATTTCTACCAGGCGCCCGAGGTACATGACCAGCACCCGGTGGCTCACAGCACGAACGACAGCAAGATCATGTGTGATGAAAATGATAGCGAGCCCGCTCTCCTCCTGAACCTGGCGTAGCAGTCGCAGGATCTGCTCGCGCACCGTGCCGTCGAGCGCGGCCACCGCTTCGTCGCAAACCAGCACCTTTGGCTCGAGTATGAGCGCGCGGGCGATCGCGACGCGCTGCGCCTGGCCCCCCGACAGTTCGTGCGGGTAGCGGTCGAGAAATTCGACGCTGAGCCCGGTTTTCTCAAGCATTGTCGCAACTCTCTGCCGGCGCTCGCCAGCCGACAGCGCAGCTTCGTGAACAAGCAGTGGCTCGCCAACAATGCCGGCGACCCGCATCTGCGGGTTCAGTGAGCCGGTCGGGTCCTGAAACACGAGCTGCATACCACGCCGCGTTGCCCTGTTCCTGTCCCCGAGGTTTGGCGCGAGCTCATCACCGCAATAAACGACGCGGCCGGCGTGCATCGGGACCAATCCCAATGCTGCACGCACGAGGCTCGATTTGCCAGAGCCGGACTCACCGACGACCGCCAGGGTCTCGCCCTCACTTACTGCGAGATTGACGTCGCGAACTGCGAGTATGACCTGCCCGCTTTTTGATCGATAGCGAACTTGCGCGGCACTAATGGCAAGGACGTCCTTCCCGGGTCTCGCAGCGGCAACGCCCGAATCTGTCAGCCGGGGGGCCGCTTTGATCATTGCCCTGGTGTGCTCGTGCTGTGGGTGCGCGAAAATTTCGCGCGTCATGCCCTGCTCGACGAGCCGGCCATTCTCAACGACGAGCATGCGCTCGCAACGGCCCGCCACGACGCCGAGATCATGTGTGATAAGCAACAGCGACGTGTCTTCGCGAATGTCTTCCAGGAGATCGAGAATTTGCGCCTGCACGGTAACGTCGAGCGCCGTTGTTGGCTCGTCAGCTATCAACAGGTCGGGCCCTGCGAGCAGGGCTGATGCAATCATCGCGCGCTGGCGCATGCCACCCGACAGCTCATGTGGGAAAGCACCGTACTGTCGCGAAGCGTCAGGCAGTCCGACGCGGACGAGCATTTCGACGACATGCTCACGCGACGCTTCAGCTTCGCCGATGTCGTGCTGCAAAAGAATGCGCTGCAACTGGGCACCAATCGTTACAAAAGGATTCAGCGCCTGCATCGGGTCCTGAAACACAATCGCGATTCGCGTTGCGCGCAGCTGATCCAGCGTCTTGTTGTCCGCGCCAAGTAGCTCTTGCCCGTCGAAGCGAATGCTCCCTGCCACCGTTGCCGTCGTCGGCAACAAACCAAGGACGGCAAGCGCCGTCTGCGACTTGCCCGAGCCGGACTCGCCGACGAGACCAACGGACTCACCTTTCTCAATCGAGAAACCGATATCCGCAACGGCTGTCGTCTCACCGTAGCGAATGCTCAGTTTGTCGATAGCGAGCAGGCTCATTTTTCACCCCTCGCGTCGAACGCATCACGCATCGCGTCACCAAAGAAATTGAAGCACAGCAGAATCACGGCCAGCAGCGTGGCCGGGATCAGCAACATCCAAGACGCACCTTCCATCTGGTTGACGCCCTTATCGACCAGGGCACCCAGCGAGGTTTGTGGCTCCTGAATGCCGAGACCCAGGAAGCTCAGAAATGACTCGACGAGTATTGCCTGGGGGATCGTCAGGGTTACGTAGACGATGACGACGCCGAACAGGTTGGGTGCGATGTGTCGGAACACGATTCTTGCTGTTGATACGCCGGTCAGTCGCGCCGCCTCCACGAACTCGCGCTCGCGCAGCGACAGGGTTTGGCCGCGCACGATGCGCGCCATATCGAGCCAGTTGATGGCGCCGATCGCAACGAAAATGAGCAGGAAGTTTCGCTCGAACGCGACCATCAACAGGATGACAAAAAAGATGAAGGGCAGCGCGTAAAGCGTATCGACAAATCGCATCATGACCGCATCGATGCGCCCGCCCAAGTAACCGGCAATGGCGCCGTAGGCGACGCCGATAAGCAGGCTCACGACGCTTGCGACAATCGCAACGAGGATGGTGATCTGCACGCCGAGCATGCTACGCACAAACAAGTCACGTCCGAGATCATCCGTACCGAAGATATGAAAATTGCTAACCGCCGGGCTTTGCAACAACCCGTCGAAGTCGGTTTGCAGGTAATCGTGCGGACTGAGCAACGGGCCAATGAAGGCGACGGCGATGATGCCGAGCAGAATGCCGCCGCTCACTTTCATGCCCCGGTTCATCGGCGCCGGATCCGCGGGTCGATCACGCCATACAACAGGTCAACCACGAGATTGAGCAGCACAACAAGCGTTGCATAGAAAATGACGATGCCGAGCACCAGCGTGTAGTCGCGATTAACCGCAGCGTTGACGAAGAACCGACCGAGCCCGGGAATGCCGAAGATCTCTTCGACCACAACCGACCCGGTAAGAATCGCGGCAATGGCGGGACCCATGTAAGACAGCACCGGCAACATCGCCGGCCTCAATGCGTGGTAGCGAACGATTGCGCTGGTTCCCAGTCCCTGGCCGCGCGCCGTTCGAATAAAGTCACTGGCTAGAACGTCAGTCATGCTTGCACGGGTCAGGCGCGCTATATAGGCAATTTGCGGTAACGCCAGCGCGATGACGGGTAGCACGAATCGTGCCGCCCCCTCGTTGCCACTCCAGCCTGCCGGCAGCCACTGCAGTTTTACGGCAAGCAACAAGACGAGCACGGGTGCGATGACGAACACCGGGATCGAGATACCTGTCATCGCGAACGCCATAACCGTTCTGTCCAACAATGTATTGCGACGCAGAGCCGCGACCGTGCCGGCCGCCACGCCGACGCAGATGGCGAGCAGCATGGCCATGGCGCCGAGCTTCAGAGAGACAG
>WTCH01000140.1 GCA_013138675.1 Woeseiaceae bacterium
AAGGTAGGGCTCGACGATGGCATGACTGCGGTCGCCGCGCGGGATCTTGACCGTGTAGTCCTCGATCTTCTCCAGCAACCCGAGCGATTTGAATTCCTCGACGATCTTTTTGCGCGCGTCGAAGCGGTCCATGCCACGGTACGCCTCGGGAACGTCGTCGTTGAGGGAAGCGTCGTCGGTCAGGATGTTATACAAGGCGAGGTCGTGACGCTTACCGAGCTCATAGTCATTGAAGTCGTGTGCGGGCGTGATCTTCACGCAGCCGGTTCCAAACTCTGCCTCGACGTAGTCGTCCGCGACAATCGGAATGCGGCGGCCGACGATCGGCAGAATGACTTCCTGACCAACGAGATCGGTGTAGCGTTCGTCGTCCGGGTGCACCGCGACCGCGCTATCGCCGAGCATCGTTTCAGGGCGCGTGGTCGCTACGACCAGGTAAGCATCGCCCGAGGCAAGCGGATAGCGGAAATGCCACAGATGCCCGGGCTCATCTTCAGAGAGAACTTCGAGATCGGACAGGGCTGTGTGCAGCACCGGGTCCCAGTTGACCAGGCGCTTGCCGCGGTAGATGAGGCCTTCTTCGTGCAGCTTTACGAAAACCTCGGCGACGGCTTCCGACAGTCCGTCGTCCATCGTAAAACGATCGCGGCTCCAGTCCAGAGATGCACCCATGCGCCGCAACTGATGCTCGATCTGGCCGCCGGAGTGTTCCTTCCAGTCCCAGACGCGTTCAACAAACTTCTCACGGCCCAGGTCGCGTCGCGATGTCCCCTCGCTGTTCAACAGCCGTTCGACGACCATCTGCGTCGCGATGCCGGCGTGGTCCATGCCCGGCTGCCAGAGCGCGCGGCATCCCATCATGCGCTTGTAGCGGGTCAGGACATCCATAATGGTGTCCTGGAACGCGTGCCCCATATGCAGCGTGCCCGTCACGTTCGGCGGCGGGATCATGATGCAATACGGCTTACCGTCGCCCTGCGGAGCGAAGTAGCCATTTTTCTCCCAGCGATCGTACGTTCGCTGTTCGATATCTTGGGGTTGGTAGGATTTGTCCATCTAGACGTTGTGCGTTTCGAGCGTATGTCCCTTGTCGCGGTAGGCTGCAAAGCGTCTGCGACTCAGTTGCTTGCAGTCATCGTCGGAGGTTACAAGCTCTGCGACTCTTGGGAAAGCCTCGGCGAATGACGGGATTTCATCACACAGGTTGATCAGCAGGTCGCGCGGCTCGACCGCTTCGTTCTCACAACCGATCGTTATCGGCGCCTCGGCTGACGCCGAGGAACCGGAAAGTCGTTGGTGCGGAACGAAACTTCCGTCACGAAAGGTCCAGAGCAACTCGTCGAGGCGATCGGCATCGCCGCGGCTTCCGGCGTGGATGTGAACCGTATTTTTGAGCTTGTAGGCCTTCTCAGCCAGGCGACAGGCAAAGGTCTGGCGCGAATGCTGGCCTGCCTGACTGAGGATGTAGAAGTCGACCCTGGCCATTAGGGCAGGGCGCCACATCGGCCCAGCAGGTACTCGGTCAGCATCGGGACAGGGCGGCCCGTTGCGCCCTTGAGCTTTCCGGACTTCCAGGCTGTTCCAGCGATATCGAGATGTGCCCAGTTCAGCCCATCGGTGAACTTGCCGAGGAAACAACCGGCCGTGATTGCGCCACCCGCGCGACCACCAACATTGGCCATGTCTGCAAAGTTACTCTTCAGTTCCGCCGTCCACTCGTCACCCAGTGGCATTGGCCAGCCGCGATCATCGGACGACAAGCCAGCGGCAACGAGTTTCGCCGACAATTTCTCGTTGTAACTCATGACAGCGGTGCGGTGGTGGCCAAGTGCAATAACACAGGCGCCGGTTAGTGTCGCGACGTCAATTATCGTGTCCGGTTTGAAGCGACGCGAATAGGTCAGCGCGTCGCACAGGATCAGGCGACCTTCCGCATCGGTATTCAGAATCTCGATGGTCTGGCCGGACATGCTCTTGACGATATCGCCAGGTTTGGTCGCCAGGCCGCTCGGCAGGTTCTCGACGGCCGGAACGACAACATTCACATTGATCGGCAATTTCAGCTTGGCCACTGCGGCCATGGTGCCGATCACGCCGGCCGCACCGCACATGTCGAACTTCATCTCATCCATGCCGGGGCCAGGCTTCAACGATATACCACCCGAGTCGAAGGTCACGCCCTTGCCAACAAGTACGACCGGCTTTTGCCCGGTCTTGCCCTTGTACTGCATGACAATGAGTTTGGCAGGTTCTTTGGTGCCCGCCGTCACCGATAACAGGGAGTGCATGCCAAGACGTTTCATCTCGGCTTCGTTCACTATTTTGGTTGTTAAATTCTTGTGTTCACGCGCGAGTTTCTGCGCGGTACGGGCAATGTGGCTGGGTGTGCAGACATTCGCCGGCAGATTGCCGAGGTCCTTGGTGAGCGACATGCCGGCAACGATAGCTGCGCCATGCTCGGCACCACGCTTCGACTTGGCGGCGTCACCCTGTTTGGCAATAGCGAGTCCAACCTTGCGCAACGGCATAAGAGGCGCCTTTTTACCGCTCTTCATTGCTGTAAACCGGTATAGCGCTTCGCCGACTGTTTGAGCCGTGTGCCGGGCAAGGTAGTAGCTGCCAGCACCGGAGACGTCTTCGAGCGTCAGGCTGTTGAGGATTTCGCGGCTCTTGGTGCCTGAAATGGCCTGCAAAGCAGCGCTGAGCGCGCGGCGGAATTTCGCAACGTCGAAGGCACTGAATTTACCCAGTCCAACCACGGCGACGCGCGTCGCTTTGACGCCAGCCACGTCCGTCAGAACGACGCAGCGCCCGAGCTGGGCGGAGATGTCGCCATTTTTCAGGAGTCTCTTGAGTGAGCCCTTGCTTGCGGCATCAATGTCTGTCGCACCGCTGCTCAATCGTCCACGATCGTAGATACCAACGATCACACAGTCGACGGCACGGCGTGACGCGGCGCTCGTAGTCGTAAAATAGTTCATAGATTGTCTTATTCTTGTGGTTGGAAACAGCCGGGACGCTTTGTGATGCGAGGGCTGTCGCGGGCAAAATAAAAGCGGTAGTCTAACTGATTACGCCCCACTGGTTAAGAATTCCCAAACCCAGATGCGCCGCATACTCGATCGATACATATTTCGCGAGATAGCCTCGACATGGCTGGGTGTGACCCTGGTGCTGCTGCTGATCCTGCTGACTAACCAGTTTGCGAGGATCCTGGGTGAAGTTGCGAAGGGCCAGTTGCCAAAAGAAGCGGCAATGGATGTCATCGTGCTGTCGGCGGCACAATACCTGACCATTATCGTGCCAATTGGACTGTTCTTGTCCGTGATGATGGCTCTCGGCAGACTTTACAAAGATAGCGAGCTGCCCGCCATGATGGCCTGTCGTGTGGGCCCTGCAGGCATCTATCGGCCACTATTATGGCTGCTTGTACCTATTGCTGGCGGTGTTGCCTGGCTGTCAATGGATCTTGGCCCGCGCGCCCTGCAGGAAGTGGATCGCATTGGTACTGCAGCGCGGCGAGAGGCGGACCTGACGAGCATAGAACCCGGTCGGTTCACCGAAGTTGGCCCCAATGATGCCGTGGTCTACGGAGAGCGCGTTCTTCCCGATGGCTCGATGGAAAACGTCTTCCTGCACCGTCGCGTTTCCGATGACGATACCGGTGGCGTGGTGGAAGTCGTGGTCGCGAAGCGAGGTGAGCAAGTCGATTCGGACGACCCGGACGTGCGCTTCTTGGTCCTTCGAGACGGCCGGCGCTATGAGGGCGTTCCCGGAACGTCCCAGTTCAGGGTCGTCGAATTCGCCGAACACGGTATCCCGTATCGATTGCCGAGCCTGGACCCGGAGGATCCGAAACCACGCGCAATGACATTTCTTAATTTGGCCGAGGCTGACGGGGTTGAATACGTCGCCGAAATGCAATGGCGCATTAGCGTACCGCTGGCGACCATCATTCTCGGCATACTCGCTGTGCCACTGAGCAAGACGGAACCTCGCGCCGGTCGATACGGACGATTGGCCATAGGCCTGCTTGTGTTCATCATCTATATGAATATGCTCAGCGCTGCGAAGTCCTGGACCGAGCAAGGTTCCATTTCGCCACTCCTGGGACTGTGGTGGGTGCACGGCGCGCTGTTGTTTTTCGCGCTGGTTCTGCTCGGCGTGCAAAACTCTGTTCACAAGAGAATACTGAGATGAACAGTATTCTGAGCCAGTACATGATGCGTATGATTCTTGCGTCGACTGCGCTGGTGCTCGTCGTCTTGCTCGCATTGGCTGGTTTGTTCGAGTTCATTGCGGAACTTGACGACATGCGGGGTGATTATCAGACCCCGAGAGTCATTCTGTACACCTTTCTGCGATTGCCACAATTGGCATTCGAAATGATGCCGGTTGCGGCGTTAATCGGGTCGCTGCTCGGCCTCGGTTCGCTCGCCGCCAACGGCGAGATCATTGTTATGCGCTCGGCCGGTTTGTCGATCAGGAAGTTGTCAGGAATGGTCGCCGTTACGGGATTTGTGCTTCTCGTGTCCACGGCACTTCTCGGCGAGTTCATCGGGCCGCCACTTGACTATTTCGCCCGAAATATGCGGCTCGAAGCGCGGTTCGATCAGGATGACGAACGACTCGGCAATGCCACCTGGGTTCGCGATGGTCCAGTGATATTGCATCTGGAACGAGTAAGTCCTGAATTCGAATTCGGCAGCCTCTACATGTTTCTGCTCAATGACAGGAATGGACTGTCCGCAATCGCCAGGGCCGAAAATTCGGGTATTGACGATGACGATCAGTGGGTCCTCGAAAATTTGCACGAAACGCGCTTCGAAGATGACGGCGTGCAGGTCGTCGAATCATCGTTGGCCATAGAGTCTTTCGATATTGATGTCGAATTGCTTGGCATTTCGCTCGTCAAGCCACAAAGCCTGTCTGGAGAGGGCCTGATGACCTATATCGCGTATCTCGAGCGCAACAGTCTTGATTCGCGCAGGTATGAAACCGAGCTTTGGTATCGAATTGCACGCACGACTACCGTCATGATCATGCCGATTCTGGCACTGGCCTTCGTTTTTGGATCGCTGCGAACAGGCGGGGCAGGTGCGCGACTCATGATTGGCGTCGTCATCGGCCTTGGCTACTACCTGGCAAGCGAGGTGCTTGCCAATTCAGGCCAGGTATTCAACTTCGATCCCGCGGTTATCGCCTGGCTGCCGTCAGCATTACTCGCGATAGTGACGGTCACTGCCCTAAGTCGAATCAGGTAACCACTACTTCGGGTAGTGCAGCATTCGTGTACCCGCGATTCGGTCGTGCCACGTTAGTTTGTCTTTGTCCCAGAGCTGCCACAGGAATCCGAGTCCGAAAGGAATCAGCGACACGATTGCGACGAAAAATCGCAGGCTGGCAACGGTAATTGATGGAGAACCGCCATCGTCAGTTTCCAGGCGCAAACGCCAGGCGCGCATGCCAAGTGTTTGGCCACCCCTGGTCCAGAAATATACGAAAAACAGGTACATGACGATCAGCATGCTGAGCTGATAAAGAAAGTTGTTGTCCGGCTCGACAGTCTCGCCGCCGCGTTCGACGACGAACGGAACTGTCGCCAGCATCAGTACGGCTGTAACAAGCAGGCCGTCGTACAACATAGCTCCAAGGCGTCGGAGCAGGGTAGCGTTGACGGACTTCATAGCGACGCCATATACGCGATCATGCGTTGTCGCATAGCGTCATCCGGTAATGGGCCGAATCCAGCCTCCAGATTGTCCCGCATGTGGTGCGGTTTACTCGTTGCGGGGATCACGCACGTCACTGCCGGGTGACTGATGATGAATTTCAAGAAAAACTGACCCCAGCTGGCGGCGAATTCTGTAGCCCACTCCGGCAGTGACTCGCCAGACACGGCACGAAACAGACGCCCCGACTGATACGGGCGATTGATCAGCACGGCGATTCCCATGTCGTGTGCTAGCGGCAGGATCCGCTCATCGGCTTCGGGTTCGCCTAACGAATAGTTGATCTGGATGAAGTCGGGCTTATGCTGTTTCATTGCACTCTCAAGCCGGTTAAACGCGCTCTTGGTGTAGTGGGTGAGGCCGTTATAGCGAATACGTCCGTTTTGTTGCCAGTCGCGTATGGTCTTCATATGGACATCGGTATCGCGCAGGTTGTGCACCTGCATCAGATCGATGACGTCAGTGTTCATCAGCTGCGCCGACCGGTTCATTTGTTCGATCCCCGCATCGCGGCCGTTAGTCCAGACTTTCGTCGCGATAAACATCGCCTCCCGCGGGCTGCCGGCGTCGACGACATTTCCGATGACCTTCTCGGAGCGGTTGTACATGGGTGACGTGTCTATGACGCTGCCGCCTTCGCCGAGCAACAGGTCGACGATTTCCTGTGGCATTGCGATATCTTCGGCTGTGCTGGAGACGTCGAATACGCTGTAGGTACCGAGGCCGATCGCAGGAAGCTCTTCGCCGGTTGACGGAATGGGTCGTGAGGTCATTTTGCGTTCTGCCGTTAGTCCGAAGCGGGGAAAGAGGCCCAAAGCTCCTGCGGCGAGCATTGCCTCGCGTCGCGTCCAGACATGCCCGCTCATGATATTCCGCTCTGTTTGAGTTCGCGAGCCTGGCGGCGATAGTCGCGCCCGAGCCAAAGAGAAACGATAGCCCAGATAACGGCGAAGGGCAGCATGACCATCGACACGCCGGTCATGCCCAGCCCCATCATGAGTTTGACTGTCCAGGTGCCAATGACGTCGCCGAATCGATACACAGCCGTGTCGATGAAATTCTTTGTCTTGTATTTTTCTTCAGATGTAACAACGGAATAGAGCATATCCGTGGTTGGTTTGCTGAACGAAAATCCGAGCGCGCGCCTTGCACCTGTCATGAATGCGACAACACCGAGCACCGGGTCGATCGCCAGGAGGACGAAACTGACGACGGACACGATCGGCAGTAACGACAATGACGTTCCAATGCCAAAGCGTCGAACGACATGCTTGACCAAGAACATCTGTCCGATCAATGCGAAGAAGTTCGATGCGACATTAATATTGGAGAAAAACTGTGTGCGGGCGTCGGGTTCAGGTATGGACGCCTCCACAAGCTGTGCTGCAAACATATAGAGTGCGGTGCCCAACAGGCTCGCAATGACAGACGATGCGACGATCCCGCCAAAGTACCTCGAGCCGAATACATGGGTGATGCCGCCGAGTGGATTTCCTCCGAGCGGCTTGCCGCTTTCGGCAGTCTCGTCAATACCGTCTTCATGCTCATGAACGACCCAGCCACGCAACTGGCGGATACAAACTATGCCGAACGACAACAACACGGCAGCAATGGGAAACAGGTTCTGAAATCCGATGTGCTTGACCAGAAGGCTTGTGGCCGCGCCACCAAGCAATGCGCCGATACTGCCGCCTGACGTAATCAGGCCAAATAATCGCCGTCCCTGTTCCCGTGTATAGATGTCGGCCATGAAGCTCCAGAACACGGAGACCACAAACAGGTTGAATACACTAAGCCAGACAAAGAACGTTCGACCTAGCCAGATATGATCCAGCCCACTGTCGACGCGAATCGAGAAAATCGCCCAAAAAAGCAAGATATTGGAAATAAAGAACACGTACACCCAGGGCAGGAACACGCGGCGTGGATACCGTGATGCCACCCAGCCAAATATCGGTGTGTCGATGAGCGTGACGATAAAGGTGCCTATGAAAAGATACGGTATCGTGTCGGCGCCGCTACCGACCGCCATGGCTTCACGCACTGGTCGCAGAATATAGTAGGCTGACAGCACACAGAAGAAATAGATGAACGACCAGGCGACAGCGACGTACTCGTGTTTCTCGAGGCTGAAAACCCGATCGATTAGATTGGATGAGTCTGAGTTGCTGGCCGACATGATAGGCGCCATCTTAATGACCAAGGGTCAAATGTCACCGAAAAACGGTATTTAGACGTACCAGGGGGTTAAAGCGATGGATTGGGTTGTAATTGTTACGGTATTGGCTTTGCTGCAGTACACATGGTTCGGTGTCCAGGTTGGCGCGATGCGCGGTAAACATGGCGTCAAGGCGCCAGCAATGAAGGGTGCTGATGAATTCGATCGCATGTACCGCGTCCACTACAACACGATGGAGCAACTCGTCATGGTGTTGCCGCTCATGTGGCTGTTTGCGCATATGGTCGACCCGATCTGGGCGGCAGGATTTGGAACCGTCTACGTGGTGGCTCGCTTTATCTATCGCGCGGCATACCTCAAGGATCCGTCAGGTCGTTCCCTCGGGTTTACCATGTCGTTTATGCCATCCGCAGTGATGGCAATCTGGTTGCTCGTCGTCGCAGTTCGAAATCTGTTGTAGCTCAAGCGTATTGCCATGTC
>WTCH01000338.1 GCA_013138675.1 Woeseiaceae bacterium
ACGGTCAGGGATCTCGAGCGGTATAAGAAGTACATCGAAAAGGCACCACACTTTGTGGCAAAGCATCAGGGCAAATACCTGGTTCGCGGCGGCGCAATAGAGGTTCTCGAGGGGGACTGGAATCCCAAGCGTCTTGTCGTTCTTGAGTTCCCAAGTAAAGAGCACGCGCTGGCGTTCGCCCAGGACCCGGAGTATCAAGCGGTTGCCGTTGACAGGCAGGAGGCGACGGCCAGCAAACTACTGATCGTCGAGGGAGCATTGTGAACAATGGACGTCCCCTACCTCAATGAAGCAGCCGTAGCAGAAGTTCTTCGCATGGAGGAGCTGATTCCGAGCATGCGGCACGCCATGATCGACTACTCGGCTGGCCGGGTTGCGCAACCGGCGCGACGAATTCTGAATGTCGAACCTCACGGTGGATACTTCGGTGGTATGACGGCCGTTGGTGTAGATGCGATGGGGGCAAAACTTGTTTCGTTTTATCCGGGTAACTCAAGCAAAGGACTCGAGACCCACCTGGCACTTATCGCACTGTTCAACCCTGAGACCGGGGAGCCGCTGGTCACGATGGACGGTGGGCTCATTACCAGGATGCGCACCGCCGCTGTGACCGCAACGTTTATCGATGCTGTCGCTGCGCCCAACGTGAAGTCATTGGCGATCCTGGGCGCCGGCGCCCAGGCCGAGAGTCACTTCGAAGCGCTGTCACTTGTTCGCCAGTTTGACGACGTCCGTATCTGGAACCGCACACCGGAGCGTGCTGAACAGCTTGCCGAAAAAATCGATGCCCGGGTGATGTCGTGCGAAAACGCAGTGCGCAATGCGGACGTTGTGATCGCGACAACAGCATCAAGTCAACCGATTTTCAATGGCGAGTGGCTCACGCCTGGAGCCAAAGTCGCATCAGTCGGCTGGGCTGGCGCAGACGGCGGCGAGCTCGACGCCGGCACCATGTCTAATATCGTGATTGTCGATTCGAGGGAGGGAGCACTTGTGGAGTCAGGCAATGTGCGTCGGCATAAAGCCGAAATTCATGCTGAATTGGGTGAGATTCTCAATGGATCGAAGTCCGTCGACCCGGATGCTATCGTCGTCTTCGAGTCCATCGGCATGGCCTGTCAGGACATCGCCACAGCCTCTCTCGTCCTCAAAAACACGGTTCCCCGAGCAACCTAGACCGGGCAGCGCCCGCGGATTTCCGCGGGCGCTTTTATTTTGCCTGCCACACCTGAATAATGGGCTGCTGGACGGGGGAGAAAAACATGATCAAAGGTTCGTGCCATTGCGGTGACGTGACTTTTCGCGTGCCGCGCAAGCCCGATTGGCTCACTGTATGTAATTGCTCAATCTGCCGGCGGGTCGGCGCCCGTTGGGCACATTTCCCGGTTGAGGACGTTGAAATCTCCGCGTCGCTGGACTCGACAATCGCGTACGTGCAAGGTGACAAGACACTGGCCGTGCATACCTGCAAACAATGTGGCTGTACGCCGTATTGGGAGAATCTGAATCCCGAGGAGAATTCGCGCATGGCCGTGAATTTCCGCATGTGCGACCCGACGGACATCGACGATATCAAGCTCCGGCACTTCGACGGCGCGGACACCTGGCAATTCCTGGATTGAGGAAAATTATGATTAATCGACACGTGCTGGCGCTGGTCGCCATCGCATTGACAAGCTATGGCTGTTCGCAGGACCCCGAGCCGGTTGCAGGCGATGCGCTGGACAAGGATCACTACTCATTCGCAAACAGCAACCAGTTTGTCACCGATCACCTGCATCTCGACCTGGCTGTGGATTTCGACGCCAGAGAATTGCATGGCAGCGCGACACTCAACATGCGACGCGTGGATGTCGAAGCAGACGAGATCATTCTCGATACGCGCGACCTGACGATCGAAAATGTCCAATTTATCCTGGCGAGCGGTGAATCCCTTGATGCCACACATCGACTTGGCGACGTCGATGATTTCCTGGGCACACCTCTTGTCATTACCGTACCCGCACAATTGCAGGAAGACCCGGGGTTGAAGGTGCACATCGACTATCGGACCAGCCCTGGATCAACCGCACTCGGGTGGTTGCCACCGGAGCTCACAGCGGGCGGAAAACACCCGTTCCTGTTTTCACAATCACAATCAATTCATGCGCGGAGCTGGGTGCCGCTGCAGGACACACCGGCCATACGTATCACTTATAGCGCGAGAATTCAGACACCGCCTGAGTTGCTGGCAGTGATGAGTGCCAACAACGATCCGAATGCCGAGCGCACGGGCGTCTATGAATTCGATATGCCGCAGCCCATTCCGGCCTACCTGCTCGCGATCGCGGTCGGCGACCTCCATTTTGCGGAAATTGGCAAGGACACCGGTGTTTATGCAGAATCGGAACTGCTTGATGCGTCAGCTTTCGAGTTTGCCGACACGCAAGCCATGTTTGAAACCGCGGAGGCCATGTTCGGGCCCTACCGTTGGGGCCGTTACGACCTGTTGATCCTGCCACCGAGCTTTCCTTACGGTGGCATGGAAAACCCGCGCTTGTCCTTCCTGACGCCCAGCCTGCTGGCTGGCGATCGCAGTCTTGTATCGGTTGTCGCTCACGAACTTGCGCACTCCTGGTCCGGCAATCTCGTCACGAATCGGACCTGGCGTGATGGCTGGCTCAACGAGGGTTGGACCAGCTATCTCGAGTACCGGCTCATGCAAGTCATCTACGATCAGGATCGCGCTGACGAGGAGAACCTGATCAGTTACCGCGAGCTGCTACTTAATTTTGAGACCGTCGACCCTGAATACCAGGCACTGGCACCCGATATACGCCACGTGGATCCCGAAGGTGATAGCGGCTCAATCGCCTACCACAAGGGTAACTTGTTCCTGCAATACCTCGAGAAAAAATTCGGCCGGGATGTGTTCGACCAGTTCATCACAGACTATTTCAATGAGTTCGCATTCCAGGGCATTACGACTGAAGAGTTTGTCGACTTTCTCGACGAGCGCCTGCTTTCTGTCCACCACGGCATCGTAAGCCGTGCCCAGGTTGAGAAGTGGATGTACGAGCCCGGACTACCCGAGGACGCAGTCTTGCCGACGTCCGCCAACCTGGACGCCGCTGCCACGATGGCTGCGATCTGGTCAAAAGGCGAAATCGACGTGTCCGACCTGCCAGTGTCCGACTGGAGCCCGCAGGCAACGATTCATTTCATCAACAGCCTCGACGCCGACCTGTCTACAGACAAGCTCAGTGAAATCGACGCC
>WTCH01000087.1 GCA_013138675.1 Woeseiaceae bacterium
TCCAGCCAGTTCGGTATGTAGTTATGAACCGGGCATTTCCATTCGCAGTAGGGGTTACCGCAGGACAGGCAACGACCCGCTTGTGCTGCCGCGCTTGCACCATCGTAATTACCGTAAATTTCGCCAAAGTGCTTGATTCGCTCTTCAGGTACTTCCTTTTCCGGATCGCGGCGCGGAATTTCGAGGAATTGCAGAGGATGCTTTGACATCGGTCTAGGCCGCCTGTCGCAAAGACTGGATCAGCGACCCGAGCTCAGACGCCTTGGGTTTGACGACCCAGAACTTGGGCAGGAACGTTCGATAATCATCGAGAATCTGCTCACCCCATACGCTGCCGGTTGCTTCGACGTGATGCATGATCATCGACCGCAAGTGGTGCAGATGGGCTTCCATGCTTTCCGGCGTGATGCGGTGAATATCGATCAGTTCGTGGTTGTAGCGATCGACGAAGCGGCGATCTATGTCGAGCACATACGCGAAACCACCCGTCATGCCCGCACCGAAATTAACGCCGGTCGGACCGAGCACAGTTACAACGCCATCGGTCATGTATTCGCAGCAGTGATCGCCCGTGCCTTCGATGACTGCCGTCGCGCCGGAATTTCGAACGCCGAATCGCTCGCCTGCCGTGCCCGCGGCATACAGCAATCCGCCGGTTGCACCGTACAGGCAGGTGTTACCAATGATCGCCGTCTCCCTTGCGACGTATCCGCCGTCTTCAGGTGGCCGGATAACGATTCGTCCTCCTGCCATGCCCTTGCCGACATAGTCGTTCGCGTCGCCAATCAATGTCATGTTCAGGCCCGCCACATTCCACACGCCGAAACTCTGCCCGGCGGTACCGCGCAGGGAAATGCTGAGCGGTGCATCGCGCATTCCCTCGTTGCCGTGTTGCCTGGCAATCTCACCGGCAATACGTGCCCCGATCGAGCGGTTGAAGTTGCGAACTTCGAAACCGAATTTGCCACCTTCGCTGCCTTCGATCGCTGGCAGAACCGTCGCCAGCATTTCCTCAGCCAGCTCGCCTTTGTCGAATGGTTCGTTGCGCAGGTCTGTGCAGTACTGCGGTGCGTCTTTCGCGAGCCCGCCGTCGGAGATAATTGGCGACAGGTCGAGACGCGACTGTCGCTCAGTCGCGCCGTCCTTCGGTTCGAGAAGATCAACGCGACCAATCAACTCGTCGAGACTGCGGACACCGAGCTCTGCCATGAGCATCCGGGTCTCCTCGGCGACGAAGCGGAAGAAGTTGATCACCATCTCGGGCAAACCGGTGAAGTACTCGCTGCGCAGGATGTTGTTCTGCGTCGCAACGCCGGTCGCGCAGTTGTTCAGATGGCAGATACGAAGGTATTTGCAGCCCAGCGCGACCATCGGCGCCGTGCCAAAACCAAAACTCTCTGCGCCGAGCATCGCGGCCTTGATGACATCGACGCCGGTCTTCAGGCCACCGTCTGTCTGCAGCCGGACCTTGTGGCGCAAGTTATTGCCTCGCAGTACCTGGTGCGCTTCCGAGAGACCCAGTTCCCACGGGCTACCAGCGTACTTCACCGAGCTCAAGGGGCTGGCGCCCGTGCCACCGTCGTAACCCGAGATCGTGATCAGGTCGGCATACGCTTTAACGACGCCGGCGGCGATCGTACCCACGCCAGGCTCCGCGACCAGCTTCACCGAGACGAGTGCGTCAGGGTTGACCTGCTTCAGGTCGAATATCAGTTGCGCGAGGTCTTCGATCGAATAGATGTCGTGATGCGGTGGTGGTGAAATCAAGCCAACACCCGGTTTCGCGTAGCGCAGCCGCGCGATCATGTCAGTGACCTTGTGCCCGGGCAGTTGCCCGCCCTCACCGGGCTTGGCGCCCTGCGCAATTTTAATCTGAATGACTTCGGCGTTGACCAGGTATTCCGCAGTTACACCAAAACGACCGGAGGCCACTTGTTTGATCTTCGATACCCGTTCGGTGCGGTAGCGCGCCGGGTCCTCACCGCCCTCCCCGGAGTTCGAGCGACCGCCGATGCGGTTCATCGCAATGGCCAGTGCTTCGTGTGCTTCGGGCGACAGCGCACCTAACGACATACCCGCGCTGTCGAAACGCAGCAAGATGTCCTCGACAGGCTCAACTTCATTGAGAGGAACGGTCGGACCCGCCGGCTGCATCGTCATCAGGTCGCGAAGTGTTGCAACCGGGCGCTCATTAACAAGCCTCGCGTAATCCTGGTAGCGTTCGAAATCGCCACTGCGAACCGCGGTCTGCAGTGCCATTACGACATCGGGGTTGTAGCAGTGGTATTCACCACCGTGCACATACTTGAGCAGGCCACCCTGCGTGATCGGAATGCGAGGTTTCCATGCCTCTGCTGCGAGTTGCCGTTGATCTTCCAGGAGGTCGGCAAAGCCTGTGCCCTGAATCCTCGACGTCGTGCCACGGAAACAACGTTCGACGACCTCGTTGTGTATGCCAACGATCTCGAACAACTGTGCGCCGCGATAACTCGATATCGTCGAGATGCCCATCTTCGACATGACCTTGAACAGACCCTTGCGAACACCACGCCGGTAACGGCGTCCCAGCTGCTGTTGCCGATCGATGTTGCCGCGCTGCGCGATGTCGTGCAGCGACTGGTAAACCAGGTACGGGTAAACGGCAGTTGCGCCGTAACCGATCAGGCAGGCGAAGTGATGTGGATCTCGGGCCACACCCGTTTCGACGATGATGTTCGCATCGCAGCGCAGACCGAGACTGACGAGATAATGATGGACGGCGCCAGTCGCGAGCAACGCGTGTACCGGGAGTTTCCCCTTCTCCAGGTAGCGGTCGCTGAGTATTAGTATCAGCTTGCCGTCGCGCACAGCCTTTTCGGCCTCGGCGCAGATCTGGTCGAGCGCCTGGGGAAACGTCAGCTCTTCATCGACATTCAGGGCGATGAAGGCATGACGATCACCGTATAGATCATCACTCAACAATTGCCTGAGCTTGCGCTGCGACAACACGGGCGAGTTCATGATGACCTGCTCCGCATGCTCAGGACCGATGTCGAACAAACTCGATTCGCGACCGATGTTCGTCTGCAACGACATGACGATGCGCTCACGCAGCGAGTCGATTGGCGGGTTCGTAACTTGTGCAAACTGCTGGCGGAAGTAGTCGAATGGTGAGCGGACCTTTTCAGACAGCACGGCCATCGGTGTGTCGTCGCCCATTGAGCCAACGGCTTCCTGTCCGGCCTTTGCCAGTACTGCAACAACGTCGTTCAGTTCTTCGCGTGTCAGGTTGAACATCTTCTGGTAGGTCGCGAGTGTCTGCTCGTCGAACGGCTCGGCAGCCATGTGCGTGTCGACTAACTCGGAGTCGAGGTAACGCACGCCTTGCTTGAGCCACTTCTTGTACGGGGCGCGCGTCTTGAGAATGTCGTGAATGTCCTCGTTGTCGAGCAACACGCCATTGACGAGATCCACGGCAAGCATTTCACCGGGACCGAGGCGCCCCTTGCTGATGACGTCTTTTTCATCGTAATCGTAAACGCCGATTTCAGACGCGATCGTCATATGCCGGTCTTTGGTCATGACGTAGCGGGCGGGTCGCAGACCGTTCCTGTCCAGAGAACACGCGGCGTAACGACCGTCCGTAAGCACGATGCCGGCAGGGCCGTCCCACGGCTCCATCTGGCAATCGAAGAATTCATAGAACGCGCGCACGTCAGGGTCGAAGTCGTCTACAGCCTGCCATGCCGGCGGCATCAGGATGCGCATGCCTTGCAGCACATCCATACCGCCCGCGCGCATGACTTCGAGCATGTTATCCAGGCTCGATGAATCCGACCCGACCAGCGAGATGATCGGGTCGAGATCGGAAATGTCATCGAGCTTGTCGGAAATAAAGTTCTTGGCACGCGCCTGGGCCCAGTTACGGTTGCCCTGAATCGTATTGATCTCGCCATTGTGCGCGAGAAAGCGGAACGGTTGCGCGAGACGCCACTGCGGCATCGTGTTCGTCGAGAAGCGCTGGTGGAAAACACACACCGATGTTTCCAGGCGCGGGTCTTTGAGGTCGGGATAAAACTCGGGCAGTGCGCCCGGCATGATCATGCCCTTGTAGCTGATTGTTACCGACGAAAGGCTGGCGATGTAAGCAGCACCTTCACCGATTCTCTTTTCGGCGCGTCTTCTCGCGAGAAAAAGGCGCCGATTGAAGCGCCCGCGCGGCATGTTGTCTGGCGCGTTGACGTACACCTGCTCGATTTGAGGTAGCGTCCGGAGCGCCTGCTCGCCACACACCGACGGATCGGTCGGTACGACACGCCAGCCGGCAACCTCAAGACCGATCTCCGCAATGGCCGTGTTGATTATTTGCCGTGCGCTTTCTGCCTTCGCCGCATCCTGGCTCAGGAACACGGTTCCCGCAGCGAATCGCTCGTTCAGTGCGAACCCCAGGTCCTCACCAACCGCACGCATGAACGTCTTCGGAAACTTGATCAGCAGGCCGCAACCGTCGCCGGTTTTTCCGTCTGCCGCAACGGCACCTCGATGCGTCAGACGAGCGAGCGCGGAGATCGCCGTTTCGACGACCCAGTGGCTCGGCATGTCATCGAGATTTGCAATCAGGCCGAAGCCGCAACTGTCGCGCTCGAATGCCGGATCATAAAGACCATTCGCTTGTCGCTCGGTCATAAACGCCCTGAGGATCACGCGTTTCGCGCGCCCCGATGAAGTTCTCATTTGATATGGCGTGCGATACGCCAGGTTGGGCTGCAAGGAGGAGACCGCCGGTGCTGCCCGAACCCGTAAGTATATGCCAGGGCTCATCCGAGCGGCGAATACTCCGGGTTAGTGCGGCCGAATTTGGCGAAT
>WTCH01000061.1 GCA_013138675.1 Woeseiaceae bacterium
CCCGGAGGCAATCCGATGTCGACGAAAAACACATCCGCATCACGGGTCATGGGTGAGATGTCGACGTCGAATCCAATGGATTTTGCCTGCAGTTCGACTTTCTCGGCGTTCGACTGATTGCCGAAGATGCCCAGCGAAATGGTCAACCCGACTTCCGCATTGCCGACGAGGAACGCATCCTGGAGCCCGCCTTCGTGCAGCTTGCTCAACATCGTGCGGCCCTCATCACGGCTCGCTACGCCCAGCACCTGAACCGAGTGCCCGACAAATATCTGGCCCTGCCCCGATCGCAATGCCGTGCGCATGCCTTCTCCGGCGTATTCCACTTTCGCCCTGTCCGCATCGTCACTGGAACGAAAAGGCCCGACCGTCACGCAGGAACGCCCTACGACGGCGGCAAGGTCAGAAGGTTCGCCGGAGCCAAGAACGGCGCCAACGCTTGCGGCCGCCTCGGCGTCACGGTTCGCTGTTACATCGAGCGGTGGTCCCAGCTCGGATTCACTGACGATTGCAATGCCCGGTTCCGCATCGTCGCCCGAAAACATGCCCCAGACGAAATAGAGGATGTTCGCGAGCAAAAGGACCAAAAGCAGGTTTCTCATCAACTATCTTCCAGTAATTTCGCCAGACCCTGCAGTACAAGATGCGGACGATGGGTCGCCTCAGTGTCGAGCGACTTAAGGATGCGTGACGCATCACCACCGGTCAAGACGATCGCCGTATTGGCACCGTTCCTGTCCATCACGGCCACCGCCCTTTCTATCGCGCCCACGACCGCATTCAAGGCACCGTGCCCGACCGCGCCCGCAGTTGTGTTGGCGAACATTTCCATTCCACTGCCCTGGCTGGACGCCCGACGCTGGATGTTCGGAATATCGCTGGTCTGGGCCGCGAGGCAGCCTGCCATCAGGCCGACGCCAGGAATGATCTGCCCGCCGAGATGCTCGCCTTTCGAGTCAAGCGCATCGATGGTCACGGCGGTGCCGGCATCAACGACGAGACAAGCGCCCCCGATCTCGGACCAGGCACCAATCATCGCAACCCAGCGATCAACGCCGAGCCGCCGCGGCTGACGGTAGCTGTTCACGACGCCGCATGCCTGGCTTGTGCTGCGCGCGAAATGCACGTCGACGTTGCAATGCATTCCAATAACGCCCGACAAACGCGTAGCGAAACTGGTTCCCGCAACGTTGCTGGCGAAAACAGCGTCAACACGCCTCGGCAGCTTCGAGGTCAGTTCCACGAGACCTTGCTCCTTGATCTTTTCGCGAGAGATGTGCCCCGTACGTCGTATCGCTCCGTCATCAAGTACGCCCCACTTGATGCGCGAGTTGCCGACGTCAATGAGCAGCGCACTCATGCGCCTTGCTCCTTCGGACCTGCCATGACGATAGAGCCGGAGATGACTCGCGCCTGGCCATTGTTCGTGTCGACCAGCAGGGCACCATCCTCGGCAACCCCCGCCGCTGTGCCGGTAATCTGTTTGTCCGGCATGTCGACGGTTATTTCTCTCCCCAATAACCAGTCGTTTGCCCGCCATTCACCCATGAAGCCCTGCAAACCGAATTCCTCGAAGCGCTTGAACGTCAGGAAGAGGTAATCAACCAGGGTGCCCGCAAGCAATTCACGGCCAGGCAGGTTCGGACCCACGGACTTGAGGTCGACGGCGCGGTGGGCCCAGTCAGACTCAACGTCGAATTCGATTCGCTGCGGAATGTCGACGTTCAAGCCTATACCGGTAACAACAGTCACATGCTCGGACTTCCCGGACTGCACCTCGGTCAGAATGCCGCCGAGCTTGCCGTCAAGCGCAACGACGTCGTTCGGCCACTTGAGACTGACTCCGTCAATCTCAAGATGCTGCAACGCGCCAAGGACACCGACACCGATCGCCAGTGTCAGCCCTTCGAATAGCTCAGTCCTGCTCGCAAACGTGTATGAAAATGACAGGCAAAGCCCTGACCCTGGTGCTGAGATCCAGCGCCGGTAGTGCCGGCCGCGACCCGAGGTCTGGTGGTCGGCGATTGCCACTCGGTAACGACCGGCCGCCGGTGGCGGCTGCGACATCAAATAAGTATTGGTCGAGGCTATGCTCGAAAAACTCTCGAGCTTCTCCAGTTTCGCAAGGGCGAGCTCGGTAAGCGGCTGTTGAACGCCGACGACGTCAAGTTTGCTCATTGTCTCCGGTTTGACGTTTGCTGCTGAAGATCATCAATCGTGTATTCCGATGCTCGCTGCCGTCGCGCATTCTTCGAATGTTGGAGTGATGCCAGAGAATGATAAAGGCTGCCATAACAACACAGTAAATGAGCAGAGGTTGGTCATCCGGCAAGCGGGTCACGCTGATCCAGACGGGCACAGACGCGGCGGCAATCATCGTTGCCAGACCTACGTAACCCGACATTACGAGAACCCATGCCCAGACCAGTATCAGTGGCAGAATCAGTTCGGGGCCCAGCACAATCATGGTGCCGACAAGAGTTGCGGCGCCCTTACCACCACGGAAGCGGTGATAGATCGGCCAAACGTGGCCGAATACTGCCGCGACAGCACAACACAGTGTCAGCCAGTATCGGGATATGTCGGGATCGGTCGGCACGAACGGTATTTCGAGGCCCGGAACAATGCCGGCCCCGACATAGCCTTTGCCGATATCGATGATCACGACAGCCGCTGCGAACGCAATACCTTGTGTTCGCAATGCGTTGGTACCGCCGGCGTTGCCACTGCCCATGGTGCGAATATCGATGCCGCCGCGCAGTTTCCCGATGATCATGGCACCCATCAGCGAGCCAATGAAGTAGCTGATCAGAAACTTGACGCCGAGCTCGAGCATGAAGGCGTTCCGCTTTGCGTGGACAGAGTCCGGCATTGTAGCATCGGCAAACCAGCATCCGTGGCTTCAGCATGACATCAGGCCCAGTATCGTTATTCGTTAACCCGACGGCCGGGAGAGGGCGCGCCGGGCGACGGCTGTCCCGTATTTCTGCCTTGCTCGAGCAGGCCGGTATCGAATTCGAACCGTATCAAAGTCGGACGGTTGGCGATCTTGAGGACCAGGTTCGAACCCAGGTGAATCGCGGCACCGATCGAATCGTGGTGGCAGGCGGTGACGGCAGCGTTCACGAAGCCGTCAACGGAATTATGCGCGCCGACAATTCGGCGCGTCTGGGCGTCATCCCATCGGGCACCGGCAATGACTTCGCCAAAGCCTGTCACATTCCACTCGACTGGGAACAGGCGACGCAGCTGCTCGCCGAGCGCATCAAAGTCGACGCCACCTCACGCTGTATCGATATCGGGCGCATGAACGAGCGCTACTTTGCGAATGGCGCCGGCATCGGCTTCGATGCGAAAGTCACCAAGATTGCCCACTCGTACCGTTGGCGAATTGGTGATCTTGTCTACCTGTTCGCAATCTTTCGTTGTCTTGTCGACGGCGTCGCAACACCTGACATGACGATTACATCAGACGCGTTGACGACCCACGGTCCCATCACACTTGCCAGCATTAGCAATGGCGCATGGGTCGGTGGCATGTTTCACATCGCACCAATGGCGGACAACAGTGATGGCAAGCTTGAATTGCTGATCGCAGATCCGGTATCACGGATGCGAATTTTATCCCTGCTGCCCAAGATCATTAGCGGCAAACACCTGGGTGAAAGCGAAGTTAGGCACGCGTCCGTGCGTCGTGTGACGATCGACTCCTGTGGAGAGGTGCCCTCCCATCTTGATGGGGAGGTGGGCGCGCCGGCGAGCCGATTCGTGATTGAGATACTGCCTGCGGCGCTAAACTTGCTTTGAGGTTCGCCGCGACCCAAGGTAGATCGCGCCAAGCGCGATCGCGGCCCCGGCCAACTCCGTCAGTGTCATTGGTCGCGCAAAAAAGAGCACGTCCCAGACGAAACTCAATGTTGGCTGCAACAACAACGCGAGTCCCGCCTCGGTTGTCGACACCTGCGGCAGGCTGCTGACAATCAGGATGTAACCGAGGCAGTGCGACAGCACGCCGTAAGCGACTAGCCAACCGAAATCACCGACAGTGGGTATTGCAAGCGACTGCCCCTCGACTATTGCCGAGGCGCCGAGTATCAGCGCCGAAACAATGGAGATCACTGCGATTTCCCGCGTAGGCATGCCGTGCTCGACGTCCTTGCGGGAATAGCGCATCGTCAACAGGTAGCCGGCATAGACAAGCGCAGTCAACAGCCCGTACACCACGCCGAGACGATAGTCGTCCGGCAGGCTCTGCCAGTCCAGTCCGACGATCATGCCGAGTCCGAACAGGGCCAGTGGAATCGCCAGCAACTGGGTCGCCGTCGGTTTTTGCCGCAACACGAAAATGCCGGCCAGCATCAGGATGAACACCTGGAAGTTTGCCAGTAGTGTCGAAAGCCCGGGACCGATATAGATGATGCTGCGGTGCCAGAACCACAGGTCGAGTGCGAAAAAAACCGCTGCAAGGCCGAGCAGTTGCCAGACTCGGCGGCTGAACTGAAGCGGCTTGCGCACGACAAAAAGGTACAGGCCAAGAGCGACGCCGCCAATGAACACGCGGTAGAAACCACTTGTCGTAGCCGAGACTCCAACGAGCTTCACCCAGACGGGCGAGAGACTGATCAGCGCCGCGCCGGCAAACAATCGAAGTCGCGGGTTGGAAAGCAGCAGCATCGACTAGCCGGACAACAGCCAGGCCGCTTGTCGTGCCAGCGACTCGGCATCGGCTTCGCTGTCGAATTCCAGGTAGCACGTAGTCTCCGGAGCATCGGCCAGTTTGATGCGCGAGGTGACCAGTTCATCGCCGCGAAATACGATGAGCTCAAGCTTGTCGCCATCGCGATAGGTTTTCAGACGTTGCCCGCAATTCGCGGCCGTCAATACGAGCCCATCGAGTGCAACCGCCACGTCCCCTGGCGCAACTCCGGCCAGCTCGGCCGGCCCGTCGTTTGCAACGACTGTGAAAACAGATTTTCCGGCTTTGTTGGCAAGCGTCGCCCCCAGCCAGGTTCCCGCCTGCTTCTTCGCGGGCTTGCCACCTTTGTCTTTCGCATTGCTGGCTCGTCGCAAATGATAGTCGATGCCGAATTTCGAGAGCAATTTTTGCAGCGGCAGTTCGCCCGTGCCACGCACGGATGCGTCAAAGAAATCGCCAAGATCAAGTCCGGTAACCTCAGTACATACGTTTTCGAAGCCGTCTTCGGGCATGCCCTCCCCGGACTGCCCCCAGCGTTTCCAACATTCCGTCATGACGTCGTCGAGAGTGGTTGTACCACCTCTACTCGATTCGGACCGTATCTTCAGGTCGAGAGCGAGCGCGATTAGCGACCCCTTCGTGTAGTAGCTGACGATCGCGTTGCTCGCGTTCTCATCCTGTTTGTAAAACTTGGTCCACGCATCAAAACTCGATTCTTCGACACTTTGCTTCAGCCGGCCGGAGCCGCGCATCACGCGGGTGATCGTCTGGCCGACGAGTTCGAGATAGCCCTCTGCCGGTATCAGGCCGGCGCGCACAAGCGCCAGATCGTCGTAGTAAGACGTAATGCCTTCAAAGACCCACATCAGTCCGGTGTGGCTCTCGCGACTCAGGTCGTACGGCGTGAACACTTCGGGCTTCAGGCGTTTTATGTTCCAAAGGTGAAAGTACTCGTGACTCACAAGCCCGAGGAACATGCGGTAACCATCGCTAACGTCAGAGTCCGCACGCAGCGGAAGATTGTCGCGAGAACAAACCAGGCTCGATGACCAGCGATGCTCCAGTCCACCGTAGCCGGTGCCGGGAGCATGCAACAGGAACAGGTAACGATCGAGCCCATCAGGCGCACCGAGAAAATCGATATGCTGTTCACAGATGCGCTGTAGATCGTGGCATAAACGTGCGATATCAACACGTACGCGGCCACGTATCGCGATCGCGTGAGGGATGCCACGCACGTCGAATTCGCCGATGGTTAGCTCGCTGATCTCGACAGGATGGTCGATAAGCTCGGCGTAGTCGTCTGCCCGGTAGGATCCGAATCCGTATTGATCTGCGCCACTTCGGCGCATCGACGTCGCCACACGCCAGTCCTTTCCGACACGCGCATTGGGTGCAACGATCTCGAGTTCGCAAGGCAATTGCTCTTGCCCGGAAACGCTCAGAAATACACACGGGCCGTTGAAATAGGCATGCGTTGCATCGAGGTGGGCGCCACGAACGCTGGGGTCGTAAGCGTAGATCTCCGCAACAACGGTCAGCGCTCGATCAACCGGCCCAGCCTGCCAGCGGCTCTTGTCGAGCTTCTTCATCGGGACCGCGAGTCCGTCGGACTCGGCACGAATGGCAACCACGTGTTTTGCATAGTCGCGAATCATGTAGCTGCCGGGTATCCAGGCCGGCATCTCGAATACCTGGCCTGACGAGTCCGGCGTGTCGACGGTGAGACTGACTTCGTAGAGATGGGCTTCCGGATTCTTTGCTTGTATCCGGTACCGCAACGGCGTAGACATTATTCTCGAACCGGCTCGTTGAGCTTTAAGCTCAGGCACTTCGCCGAACCCCCCGCTTTCAGAAACTCGGTCAACTCCACTTCGTGCACCTTGAACCCCGCGAGCATGAGCCGGGCTTTTAGCGGCTCGGACGCACGATGCAGAATAACCCGGTCACCAATGTTGATTGCATTACACGCAAAATTGCCAGCGTCGAACGTGTCGACAATGATGCGCTTGTGCGGTGGAATTCTGCTTTCGATCGCAATGCGCGAATCGTAATCAAACGCTGGCGGGTGATACATCAGGAAGCCATCCGCCAACGGGCAGAAACACGTGTCGATGTGATAGAAGCGCTCATCGGTCAAACGTATCGACACGAGCTCGATGTCAAAATATTTCTGAATCTCTGCGTGCGCTTCGATTTCGGTGCGAAATCCATAACCGGTCCACAGCCAGGGGCCGCGTCGGTCGAGCAGGCAGTCACCAGCGCCCTCGAAGCCTATTTTTTCGTCGAGCTCGAACAGGTCGAAACTATTATCGCGAAACCACTGTTTGAATATGGGCTCTTCTGCGCGCCGCTCCATAGGCATGAAGTGACTCGCAATCGCCTTGTTGCCATAGACGACACCGGCGTTTGCCGTGAAGACCATATCGGGAAGATCCGGTTCCGGCGCTAACGTGACCACGTCAGAAAACTCACTGACCTTGTCGCGCAGCTGCTGCCATTGCTGCTTCGCCTTGTCGAGGCTCATCGACTCTTCGTTGCCGGCCATCCACGGGTTAATGACGTAGTCCACCGTGAAGTAGTCAGGCGGGCACATCAGAATTTTGTCATGAAAATTGCTCATTTTTTCTTCTTTTCATCAGGGTCCGACGCGTCTTTCGGAAGGTGAATTTCGGCGAGCATGCAACGCACGCTACCGCCGGCTGAAGCCTCGATATTATCGATCGGTACCGACACGATATCACCGTTTTCATCCAGGGCAGCGCGTTGCTCATCATTGAGGGAGTCAAATGCCTGTTGCGACATGGCAACCACACGATGGCCATCTTCACCGCGCAGTTCGAGCATGTTTCCCGCGAACGCGTCGAGCTGGTCGTAACTGAGCAGAATAACATCGCGGCCCGACTCTCTCATGCGCTGAAGTACCGCCTCGCGCTGGTCGTCCCGCGCGATCGCCTCGTCACAGATGACTGCCAGTGCTTCGCCGATATTCATCAACACATTCGTGTGATAGATCGGAACGCCCTCACGATCTACAGCTTCAAAGGCGACGACCTCGTATTCCATACGTTGCGCGAAATCGCCAAGCGGATCGAGCTGAGTGCGAGAGGAAAGGCACGCGTAGGCGACGTGATTGACCCTGTCGAGCACCATGCTGCCGGTGCCCTCGAGATAATGCCCGTGCAACTCATGAGGTGACAGGTCGACGATCTCACTGACGGCGTAGCCGTGCTCATCATTGAGCTCGGAGATGACATCCATGCGTCGCTCGGTGCGGCGGTTCTCGGCCTCCATCGGGTACAAAACGACGCGGCCGTCACCATGAAAACTGACCCAGTTATTCGGAAATATGGAGTCTGGTGTGTGTGGCTCAACCGTATCGTCAACGACGATGACAGTGATGCCCTTGTCCCGCAGGGCAACGACGAGACTGTCGAACTCCTTGAGCGCTGCCTCATGCTGCTCCTCGGTCGATCCTTCGGTCTTGCCCTGGAAGCGATTCGATTCAGCAGTCATCGGATTGCTTTCGAACCGAACCGGCCGAATCATGAGCACTGTCGATGCGAGTTGCGTCTCCATCGTTGTCAGGCCTTTGCGCTCGGACGGGCCGATACATCGGCGTGCCAGCGCCGGAGATTGACTGCCCCTTCGGGCATCTCAAGCTTGATCCAGCGGGCAAAGTCGATCAGAACGAGTCCGGTAATATCGGCGATCGAGTACTCATCGCCGGTGATGAACGCTCTGCCATCGAGCTGGTGCTCCAGCCGGTCGAAAAACGCGACGACACATTGGCGGCCGCGCTCCGCGAGCTCGGGAATCTGCTCGACATCGTGCGGCCCGGTGATGGCGTGACCACGCAGGCCTTTCGCCGAGTTACGAAACGCATCTCTCATGTGCGTGAGCCCGTGTTGCTCGATCTTGTTATTCCACATTGTGGAGATCGCACGCTGCTCCGCCGCCCGTCCGAACAGCGGCGGGTCGGGGTGCAATTCCTCGAGATACTGACATATCGCCAGTACTTCGGAGATCGTCGTCCCGTCGTCCAGTTCCAGGACCGGCACTACGCAGTCCGGATTGAGCGCGCGAAACTCGGGCGCGAACTGCTCACCGGATCCAAGGTCGACTTGAACCTTGTCGAGTTCGATGCCTTTCTCGGCGGCAAAAATACGGACTCGCCTCGGGCTTGGTGCGGTCGCGCAGTCATAGAGCTTCATTTATTTCTCCGTTGCCTTCGCAGCGTTCAGTACGGTTTCGGCATCTTGCTCGAACATGACGGACCGGGCTTTGTGGCTGCTTGCCAGATCCTGCCGCAAATCTTGCCCGACATCGACACCGCGTCGAACAGCCGGCCTGGTTTTGATGCGGTCGAACCAGCCACGGAGGTTCTCAAACGTATCAAGATCAAACCCGAAGCGCTTGTACGGCATTACCCAGGGAAACGACGCGATATCGGCAATCGAGTAATCGCCCGCAAGATAATCCCGATCGCGCAGGCGCACTTCCATGACGGCGAGCAGTCGGCCGTACTCGCGAAAGTAGCGGTCCCTGGCGTACGGCGACGGATCGTCCGCATAGTTGACGAAGTGACTGTGCTGTCCGGCCATCGGACCGAGGCCGCCCGCCTGCCAGAACAGCCACTGCAGAACTTCAGCCCTGTCAGCTCCCTGCTGCGGAAGAAACCGGCCGCTTTTCTCGGCCAGGTGGACAAGAATGGCACCGCCTTCAAATACGGTTATTCCGGTTTCACGATCGACAATCGCAGGAATTCGATTATTCGGGCTGATCTTCAGGAACTCCGGTTTGAACTGGTCGCCCAGGCCGATATTGACGGGTACCAGCGTGTACTCAAGGTCACACTCTTCGAGCATGATCGCGATTTTCTTGCCGTTTGGCGTCGGCCAGTAGTAGAGATCGATCATCAGCAAAATGTCGGTTAGGATGTCGTGCAATGGTACATCACAGCACGCAGATTCTGACCGTCGACGATGGTCACAAGATACACACTCAGCTTTGGCAACCGGATGGCGATTGTGCCGCCATCATTCAGGTAGTGCATGGTCTCGGCGAACACGCAGACCGTTACGCACGATTTGCCGCGGCCGCTGTAGAACGTGGCTATGCCGTGTGCGCGCACGATCATCGAGGACATGGCCGGCACGCGGAGCACCCCGGCCACTTTGCAGTTTCAAAGGGCTGGGACCGCGTGGTCAACGACGTCGATGTCGTTAATGGATTTGTCCGTCAGACTTTGCCTGGAATTCCCGTCGTGCTTCTCGGGCACAGCATGGGTTCCTACATCGCACAGAATTTCGCGATGTACCACAGCGAGCGCCTTGCCGGCATGATCCTGAGTGCGTCGACGTGGCCATCAAGATTGAAACTACTGCCCGCATTCATCATTGCGCATATCGAAGCCTGGCGTCTCGGCGCCAGCGCCAACAGCCGCTTGCTGCACAAGCTGGGTTTTAGCGATTTCAATAAGCCGTTTAGCCCTGCGCGAACCGACCTCGACTGGCTGACGCGGGATGAAGATGAGGTCGACAAGTACATCGCCGATCCGTTGTGCGGCGGCCCGTACACCTGCGGCCTGTGGCGCGACCTGTTTGGCGGTTTACTGCAAATCTACTCGGACAATTCACTGCGGCGTATTTCTTCCGAGTTGCCAATACTCATCACCGGTGGTGAGTTGGACGCTGTTGGCGGCGATAAAGGTATGGGGAGACTCGCCACGCGCTACGCGCAGACCCTCCACTCACAACTCAAGGTCAGGATCTATTCTGAGGGCCGCCACGAGATGCTCAATGAGGTAAACCGGGACGAGGTTACGCGGGACTGGCTCGACTGGATCGACGCTACCATTGGTACTTCGCGCTCAGGCTGATTTGCCGGCCAGCTGCTGGCGTGCCAGGGAATTGCTCGTAGTTGTCGTCGGTCAGATTATCGGCAGTCAGTGCAAAGCCGAATCCGGAGCCGTTTGACGGTTCCCAGGCCAGCGCCAGCGAAGAAAGAAACGCCTCGTCCGAACTGCCTCGCAGTGGATTGTCCCGCTGTTTGCGGTACTCATTGTCCCAACGCACTTCAAGGTGCTCGCCGACACGGTAGCGCAGCGCGAGGGTCGCCCGATGCGTTGCAAAATTGAGTCCGTAGAAACTCGCATCGACCACT
>WTCH01000282.1 GCA_013138675.1 Woeseiaceae bacterium
GGCTCCGTCCTCGAAGTACAAATTCTGACCACCATCCTGAAGACGGGTGATAACAAGCAGGTCATCGTGCCTAACAGCCAGATCATGGGAAGTATCATCACCAACTACTCGGCGCACGATACGCGTCGTGTCGATATGGTCGTTGGGGTCAGCTACGACGACGATCTTGACAAGGTACGCAAAACGCTCGAAGAACTCATTGCGGCAGACGATCGGATCCTCAAGGATCCGGCGCACACCATTGCCGTCTCCGCCCTCGCCGATAGCAGCGTCAATTTTGTCGTCCGCCCGTGGGTCAAGACCGAGGACTACTGGGGCGTCATGTTTGACATGACGGAGGCCATCAAGAAGCGCTTCGATCAGGAGGGCATTTCCTTCCCGTTCCCGCAACAGGATGTACACCTGTACAAAGCGGACTAGGCTGATCCGGGCCTGGCGTCAGTCGCTGACGTCGGGCTCGATAAACAACCACTTCAGGTTCGGGATACGCGCCTTGAGTTTGCGCTCGAGCTCGTTGATATCCCGCACCGCGGCGTCAATTGTGATGCCGTCTTTGAGTTTGATTTTTGCGGCCAGCATCGTATCCGGCCCGTACTGAATCGTAATCGTATTGAACACGTGCACGATGCTGTCCTGTTCGGCAATGACATCGTCGATGGCCTCCTGGATCTCGGGATCGGCCGATCGCCCGACAAGCAGCGCCTTGATGCGCCAGGCGATAAACACCGAGATGACGAGCAGAATTACGCCGATGCACATTGAACCCATCGCATCGTAAACAGGATTGCCGGTTACGAGAGCCGTAATCAGGAAGCCAAGCGCGAGGAACAACCCGAGTTGCGCGCCAATGTCCTCGCCCAACACGACAACGAGTTCGGAATTTCGTGTGTGCTTGAACCACTCACCGAACGGTCGCTCTCCGCGCACTTTTTTGATTTCGCGGAGACATCCGAGCAACGACCCGCCTTCGAGCAAAATTGCGAGGACAAGCACGACGATTGCGATCCACACCTTGGACAGCTCTTCGGGGTGATTAAATTTGTGAATGCCCTCATAAATCGAGAACATGCCGCCCAACGTAAAGAGCAGTATTGCAACGATGAAGCTCCAGAAATAACTGAGCTTCCCGTAACCCAGCGGGTGTTCAGCGTCCGGTGGTCGCTGCGACTGTTTGAGTCCCAGGTACAAGAGCACCTGGTTGCCCGTATCGGCGTAAGAGTGAATGGCTTCGGCCAGCATACTGCCGGAACCGGTAAGCCAGGCGGCCCAGGTCTTGGCAATGGCAATTCCGAAATTCGCGACAAAGGCGTACAGAATCGCGCGCGCTGTTGAACTATGTGAGCCTGAGACCATCCAAATAATCCGTCCGTTGTGTCAACGCGAGATCGAAATTCGCGTTGAGCTACTGAGGGTAACCGAGTTTAATGGGAATCGAGATGGACGCAATGAAGACACTTGCCGTGATATTCGCAGGCGCTCTGGCGGCCGGCTGTGCGGCGCACCCGGATCCGATCATCGACATGAAAGGCGTCGACCTCGACCAATACGACGAGGACTGGGCCGAGTGCGAGTCCTACACTGAAGAAGTGCTCGTCGCCAAGGGCGTCACCAAAGGTGCCGGGCTCGGTGCAGTTGTTGGTGCGGCGACCGGTGCGATTGGCGGCAATTCGACCGATATGGCCGAAGGTGCAGGCGTCGGTGCGCTTTATGGTGGCACCCGCTCTGGCCTCGACGCCGATGAGATGAAGCAGACCGTGTTCAAGCGCTGCATGCGCGGCCGAGGTTATCGCGTCCTCAACTAGCTGGTTGACCTTTCGCTAACTCTCAACTACTGTGTTTTTATACAGTAATTGGACCGTCCAATGTCAGCGAGCCCGCACAAAGGCCGTGGAGCCGTTTCGCGCCGGGATGGCCGATTCACCACGCGGCCCGTCGAATTCGAGGACGAAGAAGCCGCCAGGCGTGACGCCATGGCCCCCGAGACCGTGCTCAGAGCCATGCAGGCCGGCTCCATTATTAGCCACAACCGCTCGCCGGATGTGCCCTTCGACCGCTCAATCAACCCCTACCAGGGCTGTGAGCATGGCTGTATCTACTGTTATGCGAGGCCGAGCCACAGCTACCTTGACCTGTCACCTGGCCTCGACTTCGAAACCCGGATTTTCTACAAACCCAACGCGGCGAGTCGCCTTCTCGAGGCGTGGGAAAAACCCGGCTACGCATGCAAACCGATAACAATCGGCGCCAATACCGACCCCTACCAGCCGGCCGAGAAATCGACACAAGTTACGCGCCAGTTGTTGGAACTGTTCGTCGAGCACAGCCACCCGGTAAACCTGATTACAAAGGGCAGCCTTATCACACGCGATATCGACCTGCTTGCCCGCCTGGCGCAGCGCGGTCTCTGTTCCGTAGCCATCAGCCTGCCAACCCTGAACGACGAGCTCAAGCGTGTGATGGAACCGCGCGTACCCTCAGCCGAAGCGCGGCTGAAGGCCATCAGGCAACTGACGATGAATGGCATCCCGACCAGCGTGCTGATGGCACCGTTGATCCCCGCGATCAACGATGCCGAGATTGAGTCCGTCCTGGAGGCCGTCGCCGAGGCCGGGGCTTCGCACGCGCACTACATCTTTCTCAGGCTGCCGCATGAAGTAGGCGCCCTTTTCACTGAATGGCTCGAGGCACACTTCCCCGATCGAGCAACACACGTAATGAGCCTCGTGCGGCAAGCCAGCGGTGGCCGTGATTATGACAATCGCTTCGGTGTGCGACAGAAAGGGCGCGGAGCCTACGCCGACATGCTTGGCAAGCGCTTCCGCGCAGCGTGCAGGCGCCATGGACTGGCGCTCGATCGATATCAGCAAAGCCTTGACTGCGGACAGTTCGTCAAGCCAGGTCAACAGCAGCTTGGACTGGACCTATAATTCGGTATAGTGGAGGCACGGTTGCCAGCGACCGGATACCAGAACTAATCCCGTCCAATCAAGTCTGAAACCCTTGCCATGGCGATGATCAAAAACTCAAAATTTTTCACTTTCGCGCTGATACTCATCGGTGTTTCGACCTTGCATGCCCAGGACGAAGAACAAATGGTCCCGGTTGCAGAAGAGAGCATTGACGAGGGCGGCGACTACTCTGTCCCTGACTTCGCTCCCGAAGACGAACTCGCTGCTCAATTCGAGCTCTTCAAGCAACTCATGAAGGAAAACGTTTTCGATGAGGCAGATACCGTCGCCAAACGCGTCGTCGAACTCGCTATTCAAACTCACGGTCCGCAGTCCAATGAGTTTGCAAAAGCGCTGACCAACCTCGCCATCGTGCAATTTCAGACCGAGCAATATGACGCGGCGCAACAGAATTTCGAGTCCGCGATCGAGATAATCGAGGATGTCGAAGACCGTCTTAATGCGCAGTTGGTGAACCCGCTCAAAGGGCTGGGTGCTGCGCAACTTGAAAGCGGCAGACCGGACCTGGCGACAAAGACTTTCAAACGTGCTGTGCACGTAACTCACGTCAATGAGGGCCCGCACAATCTCGATCAGCTGGATCTCCTCGAGTCCATTGCGGAGACCTTTGTGCGTATGGGTGACCTGGAATCGGCGAAAGAAGTCCAGGACACGATATACGCGATCAACGTCCGGAAGTACGAGCTCGATACGCCGGCGCTCGTCCCCGCACTCCTGCGCCGCGCAGAGTGGCAACACAAGTCAGGCTTTATATTTGATGAGAGAGCCACCTACCGCCGCGCTATTCGCATCATTGAAAAGCACAACGGCAAGGACTCACTTAAACTCGTCGAACCGCTGATCTTGCTGGGCAGGTCGTATTTCTATCTCGACGCGTCGGGACAAGTCTCATTCCATGACTCAAGCATGTCTTCAGGTGAGATCTATTTCCGGCGTGCTGCGCGCATCGCCGAGGAACACCCGGAAACGAACTGGCAGGTTGTCGCGCAGGCTCAACTCGCGTTGGGCGACTACTATATGTACAACAACAATCCGCAGCGCGGACGACAGGTATATATCGATGCCTGGAATATGTTGTCGGAACATGAGGACGGGCTCGACGTTCGTCGCATTCAACTCGGGCAGGTCGTTCCGCTGAAACAGAACAAGTTGCCGTTGTACATCAGTTCCGACGAAGACAAAGAAGTACCTGACGAAAAAGAGAACCCGCTTCTGCAGGGCAGCATCTCCATTAGCTACGCAGTCTCGACCCGCGGGCGTGCGACCAACCTCAGGTTGATCGAGGCTCGGCCCACGGAATTCGAAAAAATGATCAGCCTCGTTCAGCGCGAGGTTCGGCGCCGGATTTATCGGCCCAGGCTCGAGGGCGGAGAAGTCATGGAAACGCCTGACCTGATTCTCGTGCACAAATACTTTTATCGGCAATCGGACCTCGATGCCGCGCGCGCTGCGATCGAGGCCGACGGAAAGTAGTTCGCCAACTCCTCTGGGGGGGAAGAAATAATTCGCAAACGACGTTTGCACGCAACACTGACAGGCATCGCTTTGTTCGCTGCCGGACCGGCTGTGGCGGCCGACTGCAAAGATGACTGGATTTGCGTCGATACCGTTAACCAGGGCGGCAATGTGGAACTGCGTGCAAGGAACCTGCGCGACTATCCGATCACCTACACACTGCGCATTCGTACACGGGATCTTAAGGTCGACGGACCGAAAACTGTTACCAGCACGCTCGCGCCCAATCAATCGGAGCAGATCATGGTGTTGAGCGGAGGCGACGGGCGCAAAGACGCCGACTATCGCTATTCGTACGATTGGACCGTCGGCGACAAGAATGCAGTGCATGACGATGACCACCTGTATTCGCTGCCCTACTCAAGCGGCAAGTCCTACCGGATCATCCAGGGCTATGGCTCGAGGTTCAGTCATACGGGCCTCGAGGAGTTCGCCATCGACGTCAACTTGAAGATCGGCACTCCTGTGCACGCCGCGAGAGCTGGTGTGGTCGCCCGTGTCGAGGAATCGAATTCCAAAGGCTGCTGGGAGGACGGCTGTGGTCGCTACGCCAACTACGTCGTAATCCTGCACAGCGACGGCACGACCGGCGAGTACTACCACCTGATGAAAGATGGCTCGCTGATGGAGGTCGGCGACAGCGTGTCCCAGGGGCAGAAGATCGGCTATTCGGGAAATACCGGTCACACGACGATGCCGCACCTGCACTTCGCGGTTTATCGCGCGAGCGAATGGGGCAACACGCAATCGATCCCGGTGCGTTTTCAGAGTGCGGACGGTATCATCGACCGCCCACGCCGCGGCGGTCGTTACCAAGCCTTATGACCATGCACTTTGTAAACGGAAATCCCATTGCGGGACCATTCGCCAGCCACCTCCAGGAGGCGGTATTTGCGCTCGGTTGTTTCTGGGGTGCAGAGCGCCGTTTTTGGGAAACTGATGGCGTTTTCACGACGGTGGCTGGTTACGCGGGCGGCAGCACGGCAGACCCGGATTACAAGCTCGTCTGCGGTGGTTCCACCGGCCATGCCGAAGTCGTGCTTGTCGTATTTGATCCCGACGTTGTGAGCTACGAAGAGCTGCTGCGAATATTCTGGGAGAGCCATAACCCGACGCAAGGTATGCGTCAGGGCAACGATATTGGCACACAATACCGCTCGGCTATCTACACTTATAACGATGAGCAGGTCGCGGTCGCACAACAGTCAATGCGCGACTACCAGGCCGAGCTGACCAATGCGGGCTACGGTGACATCACCACCGAAGTCAAACCGCTCAACAAGTTTTATTACGCCGAGGACTATCATCAGCAATACCTCGCCAAGAATCCCAACGGTTACTGCGGACTTGGCGGCACCGGTGTTAGCTGCTCAATCGGCCTGGGAGATTAGTTTGCCAAAGAAGTCCAGAAAGGCGCGAAAACCGAGTCGTAAGCAGGCTGAGGAAGCCGTGCACACATTGCTGTTGTGGGCGGGTGAGGATCCGCGTCGCGAAGGCCTTATTGATACGCCCGCGCGAGTGGCCAGGTCCTACGAGGATTGGTTTGGCGGTTACAAGCAGGATCCGGTTAAATACCTGAAGCGCACGTTCGAGGAAGTCGAAGGCTATGACGAGATGATCGTCCTGCGCGACATCGGCTTTGAGTCGCACTGCGAACATCATATGGCGCCAATCATCGGCAAGGCACACGTGGGTTATTTGCCGAGAAACAAGATCGTTGGCATCAGCAAGCTGGCACGCGTTGTTGAAGCGTTCGCGCGGCGCTTCCAGGTGCAGGAGAAAATGACAGCGCAGATCGCCAACTGCATCGAGGACGTACTCAAGCCAAAAGGCGTCGGCGTCGTGATCGAAGCGACTCACCAGTGCATGACGACGCGCGGCATCCACAAGACCGACGTATCCATGGTCACCAGCCAGATGATCGGCACATTCCGCAAGGACGCACGAACTCGCGCCGAGTTTTTGCGCATGATCGACGGCAAACGCTAAGCCCGGGCGAGCCATGAAACGCTCACTCGTTGTAATTGGCTCGCTGCTTGTTGCTGCGGCCCTCTACTTACTGATTTGGCCAGTGCCGATCGCCCCTGTCGCGTGGAACGCGCCAGTCGATCAGGGTCTTGTTGACCCGTTCGGACCTGATGACCGTCTTGGACGGGCCCGTGCCATTGATCTCGGACCTCATGATGGTCCCGAAGACGTGACCTCCGGCCACGACGGTCTCCTCTATGCGACGACCAAGGCCGGGCATATTCTGCAAATCGACGGCTACGGCAAGGTCCGGGAATTCGCCGATGTCGGCGGCCGCCCACTTGGCATTGAGACAGACGCAGATGGCTCATTCGTCGTTGCCAATGCTTACACGGGCCTGCAACGAATTTCCCGGGACGGTCACGTCGAGTCCCTGCTTAGTCGATTTGACGGACGACCCCTGGTATATGCCGACGACCTCGCCATTGCAGATGACGGCACGATCTACTTCTCCGAGGCGAGCACGAAATTCGGGGCACAGGAATCAGCCGGCACCTATGAAGGCAGCTTGCTCGACATCATCGAGCATGGCGGGCACGGACGAATCATTGCGTTTCACCCGAACGAGCGTCGTACACGGGTCATCATCGACGGACTTCAGTTTGCGAACGGAGTCGCCATCAGCGATGACCAGTCCTACCTGCTCGTCGCCGAAACCGGCGCATACCGGATACTCAAGCACTGGCTACTGGGACCGAGAGCCGGCGAGACCGACGTACTGATCGACAACCTGCCCGCCTTTCCGGACAACATCAACAACGGTCTGAATGGCAATTTCTGGGTCGGACTGGTCGCGCCACGGGTCGAGGTACTCGATTCGTTGTCCGACAAGCCATTCCTGCGCA
>WTCH01000196.1 GCA_013138675.1 Woeseiaceae bacterium
GGTGATGATCGCGTTCACGACATATCGAACTACATTGTTCGCGGCAAAATCTGGGAGGCTTTCGAATCTGACGTCCAGCCTGTATTGCTGATCGACGAAGTCGACAAAGCAGATATCGAGTTTCCCAACGATCTGTTGCAGGAGCTCGATCGCATGGAGTTCTATATCTACGAGACACAGAAACTCATCAAAGCGACACATCGCCCGATTATCGTGATCACGAGCAACAACGAGAAAGAGCTGCCGGATGCGTTTTTAAGGCGCTGCTTTTTCCACTACATCAAGTTCCCGGAAAAAGAGACGATGCAAAGAATCGTCGACGTGCATTTCCCGAAACTCAAGAAAGACCTACTCAGCGAGGCGCTGAATGCGTTCTACAAAGTACGCGATGTGCCGGGCCTGAAAAAGAAACCGTCTACATCCGAGTTGCTCGACTGGATCAAACTTCTGTTGGCCGAGGACATACCACCCGAGGCGTTGCGAGCCGAGGGTGCCCGCCAGGCGATTCCACCGTTGTACGGCGCATTGCTCAAGAACGAGCAGGATGTGCACCTGTTCGAACAGCTGGTCTTCCTCGATCGGAGAGCCGGCTCGTCCCAGTAGTGGCGTGACATGCTGATCCCGTTCTTCTATTTGCTTCGTGACGGTGGGATGAAACCGTCGATCACCGAGCTGTTGACCTTGCTCGAGGCGATGAAAAAAGGCGTTGCGGGGCAGAGCGTCGACGACTTCTATTATCTGTCACGCGCATGTCTTGTTAAAGACGAATCCAAACTTGACCTGTTCGATCGCATTTTTGCGGCCTATTTCAAAGGTGTCGAGGATTCGCTTACAGATCTGATGACCGACGTGCCCGAAGAGTGGCTACGCCACCAGGCGGAGCTTTTCCTGTCAGAGGAAGAGCGTGCACGCATAGAGACGATGGGCGGATTCGAGGAACTTATGAAGGCCTTGCAGGAGCGCCTCGACGAGCAGGACGAGCGCCACCAAGGTGGCAACAAATGGATTGGCACGGCGGGCACCTCGCCATTTGGGGCCTATGGCTACAATCCGGAAGGTGTTCGCATCGGGCAACAGGGATCACGCAATCGCAGTGCCGTAAAAGTCTGGGACCGGCGTGAGTACCGTAATCTCGACGACTCTGTGGAACTCGGTACGCGCAATATCAAGATTGCGTTGCGGCGCCTGCGTAAATTTGCGCGCGAGGGCGCGGCGGATCAACTCGATCTCGAAGATACGATTGACAAGACGGCGCGCAATGCGGGCTTGCTCGACATTCGCATGGTTCCAGAGCGCCACAATGCCGTGAAAGTTCTGCTGTGCCTCGATATCGGCGGTTCCATGGACGACCATGTGCGTGCTTGTGAAGAACTGTTTTCGGCGTCGCGCAGCGAGTTCAAACATCTCGAGTATTTCTACTTTCACAACTTCATCTACGAAAGCCTCTGGAAGGACAATCGTCGTCGCCACGCCGAACGAATTTCAACGCTCGATCTCACGCACAAGTATGGGGCGGACTACAAACTGGTAATTGTAGGCGATGCGACGATGAGCCCGTATGAGATCGTGTACGCTGGCGGCAGCGTCGAACATTGGAATGACGAGCCGGGCGCGGTATGGATCAAGAGGCTTCTGAACACCTACTCCAAGGCGATCTGGCTCAATCCCGAACCGCGCAATCGCTGGGACTACACGCCGTCAGTCAAACTGACGCGTGACATTATGGATGACAGGATGTACCCGTTGACGATAGCGGGACTGGATGAGGGCATCAAAGCCCTGCATTAATTCTCGGTCGCGCCGAGATCCTTGAGATCGGCCAGAACCTGCACAGAATGCTCGGCGGGACTAACTTTTTCGTAGTGCTTCGCAATTGCGCCGTCAGGTCCAATGAGGAACGTCTGTCGTTTAGCAACGGTCATGCCGAACATCTTGGTCTTGACGCCATATGCCTCGGCAGCTTTACCTTCGGTATCGGCGAGCAGCGGGAACGGCAAGCCGTGATTTTCGGCAAATTTTTGATGCGATTCGACATCGTCGAGGCTGACGCCGAGGATCTGTGCATTGATTTTCTTGAATGCGAAAATGTTGTCGCGGAACTCACAGGCCTCTGTAGTACAGCCTGGTGTCTCGTCTTTGGGGTAAAAGTAGAGTACGACCCATTGATCCCGATAGTCTTCAAGTGAGTGCAACTGTCCGTTCTGGTCAGAGAGCTCAAACTCGGGTGCCGCTTCGCCAACTACGATCTGCTCGGAGGCATTAGCGACCAGGCCGGGCAGCACAAATGACGGCAAAAACATTAATGTTCGATTCATCACGTACATCCTCCGGCAGCCACTATAATACGATTCTCCTTGATTTGAGTAAGATTTAATAATTCCTGCAAGATGGCCCGCGAAGACACACAAAAACCCAATACGGCGCTGGTTTTACCCGGTGGCGGCGCGCGCGGCGCGTTCCAGGTCGGCGTACTCAAGGCGCTCGCCGAACTGATGCCCAAGGGAAGCTCGAATCCCTTTGAGGTGATCAGTGGCACGTCCGCGGGTGCGATCAACTCCGTTGTGCTGGCCAGCAACGCGCGCCGGTTTCGTGTTGCCGCGGCACAACTCGAACGGGACTGGGCCAACTTTCACTGCGAGCAGGTTTTCCGGACCGACAACTGGACGATGCTTAAGAGCAGCCTGCATTGGATGGCCTCGATCGTGTTGGGCGGGTTTCTGGTCGGTACGCCGAAGTCGTTGCTCGACAATTCACCACTACGTGCGCTTCTGAGTCGCAATGTCAGATTTCCGCGCATTGAGGATGCGATTGACTGCGGCTGTCTCGACGCCGTGGCTGTTACGGCGGCTAGTTATTCATCGGCGCGTTCAGCGTCGTTCTTTCAGGGCTCACCCGAGCACAAGGACTGGTCGCGAACCCGTCGCGTCGGTATTCGGGAGAACCTGCATCTCGATCATTTGATGGCGAGTATTGCCGTGCCCATGATTTTCCCACCACAGTTGCTGCATGGCGGGTACTTCGGTGATGGAGCAATGAGGCAGGCAACTCCGTTGAGCTCCGCAATACACCTTGGAGCAGATCGCATTCTCGTCATCGGTGTGCGTGACGAGACAGCCGACAAAGCGGAGGACCCGTCTTTGCCGCCGCAACATCCCAGCTTCGCGCAGATCGCCGGCTATATGCTCGACACCCTGTTCATGGACGGATTGTATTCGGACCTGGAGCGTATGACTCGCATCAACCAGCTGATTGACTCGGTAGCGCCGGAGAATCGCGAGGGACCGATGCGGCGCATGCGAGCCATTGACACCATGTTGATAGTACCGAGCAAGGACTTGCGAGTGATTGCGCACAAACACCGTATGCAACTGCCATTTGCCGTGCGCTCACTGCTGCGCGGAATCGGCGGGAGCGGGCCGAGCGAGAACCGTCTGTTGAGCTTCCTGATGTTCGAAGAGGCGTATACGCGCGAGCTCATAGAACTCGGCTACCAGGACGCCATGAAGGTTCGCGGGCCGCTACTCGACTTCGTCAACGGAGCGGAGGTACCACGGCTATTCGCCCCGGATTGGATCAAGAAGGATCTGAGCGCGTTTCAAACAGATTAGAGCAGGAAGGCAGCGCCTAGTCCGAGAAACGCCATGTAACCAATCACGTCGGTTACGGTTGTCAGCACAACGCCACCCGCAAGTGCGGGATCGATCTGCATGCGCTTCAGAGTCAATGGAATGATGAACCCGGCAAACGCAGCGACGAACAGGTTGATGACCATTGCGGCGCCTATGACACCACCGATACGCCAGTCGCCAAACCAGAGAAACGTGAATGCGGCGACGATGATCGCCCAGCCGACGCCGTTGAGCAGTCCGACCAATAGTTCCTTGCGCATGATCCGTCTCGCGTTGGTGCGATCGATCTGGCCCAGTGCGATTGCGCGCGTAATAATCGTTAACGATTGACTGCCTGCGACGCCGCCCATGCTGGGCACAACAGGCATCAGTACGGCCAGAAGCACGATCTTGTCCACGGTCGTCTGGAAAATGTCCACGACAGCCGCCGCGAGAAACGCGGTACACAAATTGATGCCCAGCCACAATGCTCGCCGCGTTGCGCTCTTGAAGACAGGCGCGAACATGTCGTCCTCTTCATCAAGGCCCGCGGCACTCATGAGAGAGTGTTCCGCTTCGTCACGAATAACGTCAACAACGTCATCGACTGTAATACGGCCGACAACACGGTAGTCGTCGTCGACAACCGGCGCTGACAACAGATCGCGATGTTCGAACTCCCACACGACTTCGGCCGACGGCGTATGCGCGGGAATTGGCTGGTTGTCCGTCGACATGACTGCTGAGACCAATGTCTCGTCATCCTGGGTCAACAGGCGCGACAGATACAGCGAACCGAGGTAACAGTTGTCACGATCCACGACGAAAATCGAGTCGGTGCCATCTGACATCTCGCCACGGACACGCAGGTAGCGACAAACGACTTCGAGCGTGACATCGGGACGCACGGTCACGATGTCGACATTCATCAGGCCGCCGGCGCTTTCCTCGTCATAGGCGAGTACCCGGCGCAGGCGTTCTTCATCCTGATCATCGAGAGATTGCAGAACTTGTTGGGTAACCGATTCCGGCAGGTCTATCAGCAGGTCGGCAAGATCGTCGAGCTCCATGCCGTCCACGGCGGCGATGAGTTGCTCGGTTTTCATACCCTTGATCAGTCCATCGCGGACCTCATCCGAAACTTCGACAAGGACATCACCCTCATCGTCAGAATCAACCATTCCCCAGAGGACAGCGCGTTCGCGCAAGGGCAGGGATTCAAGCAGGTGAGCGATTTCCGAAGGATGCAGGCTGTGCACCATGAGGCGAGCAGCGCGCATACCACCGCTGTCGAGCTGTTCGCGCAACAGTTGCAGGCTGGACTGTGTGTGCTCTCTTGCTTCCATTCGCGCCGCCCTGGAATTCTAGGCGGGAGTTTAACCGGGATGGCGCCCTACGTCTTGCTCAGGGGGCGGCTACCAAGCTCATTGTGGCGCGTCAGGACCGGGTCGTGCATGTCACGCAACGCCGCGGCGAGTTTTTCGGTCATGTAAACAGAGCGGTGCTGGCCGCCGGTGCAGCCGATCGCAACGGTCAGGTAGCCTCTGTGTACGTCGTCGTACTCTGGGATCCAGCGCCTCAGGAATCCGAGGATGTCTTCGTACATCCTGACAAAGGCGTCCTGCGCATCAAGAAAACTGGAAACTTCCTTGTCACGGCCGGTCAGACCGCGAAGCTCGACTGTCCAGTAGGGATTTGGCAGGCAACGCATATCGAAGACGAAGTCCGCATCCGCCGGTATGCCATTCTTGAAGCCAAACGACTCGATCAGCACAGAAAGCGACTGCGTGCTGCGTCTGTCGACGCGTTCGCGAATCGTATCGGCCAATTCGTAAACACTGGTTCGTGAGGTATCGATGATCAGGTCGGCTGCGTTAACGATGACGGACAATAGCTCACGCTCTTGGTCAATCGCTGCGCGCAGCGCGGTGCCGTGCTCGGCAAGCGGGTGCCTGCGACGCGACTCACTGTAACGCTGCAATAGTACGTCGTTGCTCGATTGCAGAAACAGCAGCTCGGTCTGGATTTGTTGCTGCTTTAGCTCCTCAAGAAGCCGCGGCAACGATTCGAGATCTTCCTGACGATTGCGGGCATCAACTCCCAATGCAAGCAGTTGCTCAGATTCATCGCCGTCCGATGTGACTTCTTCGATAACCGACTTGAGCAGTGCTGCCGGCATGTTGTCAACGCAGTAGTAACCAAGGTCCTCGAGAATATGCAGCGCAACGGACTTGCCTGAGCCGGAAAGTCCGCTGACGATGATCAGGCGCATAGGGTTTCGTACAGGTCGCTGCTCGATGTCGCTGCCCTGAGGCGAATACGCAGTTCACGATCGCCCAGCAATTCAGCAATACCACAGATGTTGGCATGGTCCTGCTCGGCGACTTCAGTGGGCACCATTAGGCCAAAAATAAGGTCGACCGCTTCGCCGTCCGGAGCGTCAAATTCGACCGGTTCGCTGAGCTTGATGAGTGCGCCGACGCTGGTGTCCAGGCCGTCGACTCTGCAATGCGGAAAGGCCACGCCCTGATCGAGGCTTGTGCAGCCAAGTCGCTCACGCTCGATCAGTCCTTCAAAAGTATATTCGCTCGCGATACCCGGGTGAGAACGAACAAGCAGCTCGCTCAGAATTTCGAGACAGTGCTTCTTGCTGCGCGCATGGGCATTGCACAGGACTCTGTCGGGCTTAATGATTTCTTCGAGCAGCATCAGAATGAGCTTTGGTAAGGTGAAAGGCCCGTACGACCGCTCAGCTGTACGGGCCGGATACGGGATCAGTATTTTATTTTATGCGCTTCTTTGGCGCGATGATCGCCGAGCTTCTCTTTGTATTTTCTTACCCGGCGTTCAAGTTTATCTACGAGGCCGTCAATAGCGGCGTACATATCTTCTTCGGTGTTGTCAGCATAAATCGTACCACCGTTTACATTTACTCGGGCTTCCGCCTTGTGGCGCAGTTTCTCGACCGTAAGGACACAGCTCACGTTAGACACGAGGTCAAAGTGGCGTTCAATTTTTTCGATCTTTGTTTCGACGTATCCTCGGAGGGCATCGGTAACTTCGATGTGATGGCCTGAAACATTCAATTGCATAGTGATCTCCCACACGTTTTGTTACGGATTCAGATTACAAGTAGCTCAGTTCTCCTTCTGTACGGGTCTTACGCATTATCCGTCATGCCGAGCGTTGCCTGCGCTCGCTCGACGAGGGGATATTCATAGCTTCACGGTACTTCGCCACGGTCCGCCTGGCAACTGTAATGCCGTCCTCAGCCAGTACATTGGCGATCTTGCTGTCGCTGAGTGGCTTGCCGGGATTCTCAGCACCGATGAGCTTGCGAATCTTGGCTCGAACAGACGTTGATGACTGATCCTCGCCATCCGCCGATGACAGGTGCGATGAGAAAAAGTACTTGAACTCGAAAACGCCGCGTGGCGTGTGCATGTACTTGTTTGTTGTCACGCGAGAAATCGTCGATTCGTGCATTCCGATTTCTTCCGCGACATCGCGCAATACCATGGGTTTCATGGCTTCGTCACCATGTTCAAGAAATGCGGTCTGACGGGTGACAATACAAGTGGCAACCTTCATCAATGTTTCGTTGCGAATTTCGAGGCTGCGAATCAGCCAGCGTGCTTCCTGCAACTGTGACCGCAGTACTGCGTGGTCGCCGCTGCCGCGCAGCAGGCGAGCATATTGTTGATTGACTGATAGTCGCGGAATGCCTGTTGCACTGATCTCGACTTGCCAGTGGTCGTCTATTTTGCGCACGAACACATCCGGGATGACGTACTCGGCAGCAGCCGGGCTGACGGCAAGACCGGGTTTCGGGTTGCAGCTCTTGATCAGTGCCAGTGCGTCATGCAGATCCTCATCGGTCGTACGCAGATCCCTGCGCATTTCACCGAAACTCTGGCTCGCAATCAGGTCGAGGTGATTTTGCGCCAGTTCGACGGCCAGTTCGAGGCCGGGCGTCGTGGTGTCCAGTTGCCTGAGTTGCAGGATAATGCACTCGGAAATCGAGCGAGCGCCTA